>JAOZTN010000052.1:0-4114 GCA_029942245.1 Bacteroidales bacterium
AAAAAAAGCCCCTGCTTTCGCAAGGGCTCTTAGTTTCCTTTGAAATATCTTATTGTACTGGCTGTACATCCATCAGTTCAACATCGAAAACGAGTGTTGAATATGGAGGAATGGTACCGCTATCGCGTTCACCGTAGGCCATATCTGAAGGAATAACAAGTGTCGCTTTACCACCTACTTTCATCATGGCAATGGCTTCATCCCATCCTTTGATCACATTTCCTTTGCCCAGTGGAAATTCGTATGGCTGTCCGCGCTCGATAGAAGAATCGAATACTGTTCCATCCAAGAGTTTTCCTGTATAATGTACCTTCACAATATTGCCGGCCATAGCCTGTGTGCCTGTGCCTTCTTCAATTTCTACGAAGTAGAGGCCAGAAGCAGTCGGAGTTACAGTAATGCCATTGTCAGCCAGGTATTTATCGCGTAATGATTTTTCACTATTCTTGCGTACTTCTTGCTGAGCTGCCATTTCTGCCTGCTGCGCTTCCCTTTCCTTGTCATAGACTTCTTTTGAACGCATGCTGATCAGTTCAACCTCATATACAATAGTTGCATACGGTGGGATCATCTGACCCTTTGCTTCGGCTCCATATGCTAAGTGGTGGGGTACGATCAAAGTCGCTTTGCCACCTTTTCTCAGCATACCAACACCCTCTTCAAGTCCGTCAGTATCGAATTTTTGTCCATATTGGTACTCAAATGGCTCTCCCCTGTCAACAGTGGAAAATATTTTTGTTCCATCTAAAAGATTAACAACCAACTCTATGGTCACCATCTCATCAATTTTAGGCTGGCGTCCGCTTCCTTTTTCTTCTTCAATGAAGATCATGCCTGATTCCAGTGCCTGGGTTGTGATATTGCTTTCTTCAAGATATGCTTTAAGTTGTTCTTCAGCATCGTGCTTCATGGTTTCCAGGGCAGCAGCATCTTGCATTTGTTTCTGTTCCTGTGACATGAAATCTTTGAGTTTCACTTCGAAAGTCATTTTTTCACCGGGGGTAATGAATTCCGGAACTGCAGGTGCACGTGCAATGATCAGATAGAATGAATCTGCACTGACCTTGAAAGAGGCGCTGTCGCCTTTGCTCATCATCAGGATACCTTCAAAGAGGTCGCCCTTATAATAAGGTGAATCCAGTGGGAACGTAAGTCCATCAGGGATCATTTTGCTATCGAAAAGTACGGTATCAACGGTACCGTAGAGCATATCAATGGTGATAAAGTCCCCAACATTTGGTTTTTCTCCGTCATTCTGGACAAAAAACTTGTATTCAAGGCCCGATTCTGTCTTTTTGTAGTCGGAACCACAGGAACTCATTAATAAAACGGCCATAACAAGGACCGCAATGTTTTTCAAATGCTTCATTGTTGTAATTTTAATTAATTCGATTGTTTTAAATTCAATAATTCTATGTCGTAAATAAGTGTGCTTTTCGCCGGTATTGAGTTACCATCTCCCACCAGCCCGTAAGCGAGGTGCGAAGGTATAATAAATTTTGCTCTGTCTCCAACATTCATATATAAAATACCTTCCTCCAGTCCACTGATAACTTCCCCATTGCCAATAATAAAAGAGAGTGGGCCACGCTCTACGGAAGTGTATATCACATCCCCGGTAATTGCCCTTATTTTATAGGTTATCGTGGCGTTCATACCACTTTTCGCCTGCGGTCCCCGGCCATCCTCATAGATCTTATATCGTAAACCGCTTCCGCTCTCTTCCATATCCCATTTATAGCGTGCCAGGAAATCTTCGATATGTTGGGTTTCTGTTTTCACCGCATGTCGGTTGGCCTCCATTAAAGGTTCTTTATATTCTTTCGGGTCAGGTTTTCTAACATGACGAGGCTCCTCATTACAAGCAAATAAGCATAATAGCATGCTTGCTGCCAGTGAATATGTAAAAAGCTTTTTCATATGATTATGCGCCTTTCACGCTGAGGAGGGCATCTTTGTATTCAGGTAATAATTCATCAAGTTTGAGTATTGCTTTCTTCAGAGAGTCATACACATCACCTCCTGCGGCATTCCTGTGTCCTCCACCCTGGAAATGATCCCGTGCAATATCATTGACACTGAAATCACCTTTGGAGCGGAACGATAAGCGGATCCTGCCTCTTCTTTCTGTGAGCAGGATGGCCATGGTGATGCCCTCAATTGACAGGGCGTAATTAACGATCCCTTCAGTATCACCCACCCGGTAGTTAAAACGATCCAGATCCTGCCTGGAAAGTGCAATATAAGCAGTCGCATATTCGGGTCTCACAACAAGTTTTTCACTCAAGGCAAAACCCAGCAAACGTAACCTGTCTTCTGAGAAAGTATCATATACTTTGCGGTGGATCCATTCAATATCAATGCCTGTTTTAATAAGGGCTGCAGTTACCTCAAAGGTTTGCGGGCGGTTGCAGGCAAAGCTGAAAGAACCTGTGTCAGTCATAATACCAACAAAAAGGCATGTGGCAATATCCTTTGTAATCGCCTGATCGTCCGTCACCTGAATGATGAAATCATAGATCAGCTCAGAGGTGGAAGATGTCTCAGTTGATGAATAGACAAAGCTAAAGGCTTCCGTTTCAGGTGCAGGGTGGTGATCGATCATTATTCTGGGTGCTTCTGCCACCTTCAGGATGTCCTGCAGGCTTCCTGAGCGATGGATTGCATTATAATCGAGGCAGAATATAAGATCAGCCTCTGCAATGAGCGACTGGGACTTCTTATGTTCCTGCTCATATACCAGGATCTGATCATCCCCCGGCATCCAGGAAATAAATGTGGGATATTTATTGGGAACCACCACATTAACATTCTTTCCACTGTCTTTCAGGAAGTGAAAAAGTGCCAGGGAAGAGCCGATGGCGTCCCCATCCGGGTTGGTATGGGTGGTCACCACAATATTAGTGCTGCTTTCCAGCATGGCTTGCAATTCTGATATATTATTGATTTTCAAAGGATAATAATTCTAAATAGAGGTTTCGCTTACAAAATTAATCAAAAGAGTGATTCCTTTACCTAACGAACTGTATATATTATTATTTTTGCACATCATTTCAATTATTTAAAACAAGCATATTATGAGTGGAAATAAAACACTGATCATGATCAAGCCAACTGCTGTTCGTAAAGGCTATATCGGCCCTATTATGGCTAAAATTGCAGCAGGTGGTTTCAAGATCAAAGCGATGAAATACACCAGGCTCAGTCTGGAACAGGCCAAAGCATTTTACGCAGTACATGCAGAAAGGCCATTTTATGGTGAATTGACCGATTTTATGTCATCCGGCCCTATTGTTGCAGCTATCCTCGAAAAGGAAAGCGCTGTTGAAGCATGGAGAAACTTCATTGGAGCTACTAACCCTGAAGAAGCTGCAGAAGGCACCATACGTAAGCTCTATGGCACTTCTTTAGGTGAAAATGCGGTACATGGTTCAGACAGTGATGAAAATGCAGGGATTGAAGGGAACTTCTTCTTCTCAGCTACAGAACGGTTTTAATCACCCCCGGGTGTAAAATCTAAGAAAGTGCCGTCTTTATAGAATAAAACGATCCTTTCTATAGTCTTTTGGCCGGTTGCAAGTTTTTTGCTACCGGCTTTTTTCTTTTCTATCGTTTTGAGCAAGTCTGCTTTCTGCACTTCCTGCGAAACCTCATCCTCCATTTCCATGCTCAACTGATTGCCGGTAGGTAGTTCAGTATCCAATTGCGGAAAAGATTCATCAGAATGCATCATACCCTTGCCGGTCAGCAACCAGTCGGCATTCAGCTCAGGATACGCCATCATTATTTTGGTAACAAAATCCAGGCTTGGCTTATTCCTTCCCGACAATACATGTGATACACTCGACCGCTGAACACCAATCTCATCAGCGAACTGAGAAGCCGATAATTTCATTGTTTTTATAAGCTGAGAAATCCGATCGATCATTGTTTACAAACTTGAAACAGATTAGATGATAATTTACAAATGTACAAAGAAAACAATTTACATGCTTAACCAAATATTTTGTTACAATTGTAAACAGACTCACTGAGGATCAAATATACTCACATATTCCTGACTATCTATTTTTTACATTAAATTTAGTCTTTAGAAGCACAAGCATCACCTGGT
>JAOZTN010000052.1:4214-18599 GCA_029942245.1 Bacteroidales bacterium
GACTATCTATTTTTTACATTAAATTTAGTCTTTAGAAGCACAAGCATCACCTGGTATTAAACTATTGCTTCAAGCAATTATCATAACTTATTGGTTACCCGCAGATACCTTACCCAATATGCTTTGAAAAGGCCACTAAATTACAATTGTTAATTACCTTCAGTAATGCATTGTATTGTATATAATTGTAACTTCCGCATAATGACCTGTACATCAATCTATTAAAAAGGTTATTCACATTTGTAATTACTTTTGTAAACAGTGGTGATAGGGCATGGAAAACGTTTGATTATTTAATGATTTATCAGGCCGCTAGAGCTTTCATGGAGGCATACTTGAAACATCACCCCTATTTGTTTCAGCGGAACATAATCCTGATCGCCTTCCCTACCCTTCTCCATGCCCAGGGGGTTGTCAGAACCACCAAGGTAAAAGTGAAGGGAGGTAAATTTTTTGCTTTTCAGACTCCTGATCCATTTGGCCCCAGCCTGGATGACCCTGAAGGAAAGGCCTATTTGATCGTGAATAGCGGTGAATTGTTTGACAATTTCCTGCCAAAACCTGCAGGGGTTCTGGTTTAGAGGTAGATATTATCTGATATCCTTAATACTGAACTTTTGTCCACGGAAATCGAAACTATCCCCAACCTTCTTAGCTTCCATGGCTTGACAGAAGGGAACTGTTGGTGATATCACAAAAAAGTCTTCACCCTTGAATGTAAACTTGCCAATACCTACAGATACAAAGATCTTCTGCTTATTGGTGATCACAAGGGAACCGAATCCTACGATATTATGGACCTTCTCTGCGTCCATGCGTTCAAGAATGCTGCGTTGTTCCAGTATTTTGCCCAGTTGCTGGCCAAACATATCACGTTTTCGTAGTAACTGAGTACGGTAAGAATCATAACGATCCTTTGGCTGTCCATAATCATTGGCACTCTGCTGAGCATCTTCCATCACCTTCTTAAGTGAAGTAGCACGATCATCGATCTCTGCTAAACAAGCATCCAGCAGTTCTTGTTTTAATCTTGATAAGTCCATAAAATCTCGGGATTCATCATAAAAATAGTCAATCAGAAGCGTTTTTCAAAATTTTATTTAGAAATTTGTATGATTCATCTCAAGAAAGATACTTTATCTTTCACCCATTTACTAAGAAAAAACAATGACAGACCAACGGGACCAGGGAACACACAAAAAGCAAGTAGTCGAGCTGCTTACAGTTGCGAATGAATATTGTATGTTCATTGAAAAAGCCTACGACTACAGCCAGAAAGATATTTTGGAATACGTTCATCGTATGGCTCCTCTCTTGTATCTGAAAGGATCTCTCATTCCTGAATTGGAGGCTGAGAACCCTGAAGCATACGAAAGATATATTACAGAAGAAGTATGGGAGAATATCTTTAATGAATTAAGAAACATCTTCGGCAAGGAGGATGAGTTCTGGTTTATAGATGAGGCTACTTTCCAGGGGGAAGAGATCACCAAAGGCAGCATGGCTGAGTCCATGACTGATATCTATCAGGACCTGAAAGATTTTGTGTTCCTCTATAGTAAAAATACTGCCGATGCTATAATTAATTCCGTTGTCGAATGCCGGCAATTGTATAAGAGCAACTGGGGTCCCAAACTACTACGCGTTCAAAAGAATGCACACTATCTCCTTTATCATCAAGACTTTGATGAATATGCGGATCTGGATGAGTAGGCCTCAGGCCTCTTATTTATACACAGTTTAGAATGCTATTCATATGCTGCATATACCATATTGAATACCTTTGCCTCTGTTTATTTAATCTAAATTAATTTTTCATGACCACCTTACGTGATCTGAATACAGGTGAAAAGGGTGTTATCACCAAGGTAAGAGGCCGGGGAGCGTTCAGAAAGCGTATTACGGAAATGGGCTTTATCAAGGGCAAGGAGGTGACGGTAATCCGTAGCGCACCACTGAAAGACCCGGTTGATTTCAAGGTCATGGGTTACGAGGTCAGCCTGAGAAGGAACGAAGCTGCACTAATCGAAGTTATCACGTCTGACGAACTTCCTGAGAATCTGATCAATGGCAAGTTTGAGGGAGTTATTGAAGCCGATCCTCTGCAAAAGATCGCCCATGAAAAAGGACGAGTGATTGATGTGGCCCTGGTCGGAAACCCTAATTCTGGTAAGACCACCATTTTTAACATGGCCTCCAGGTCGAAGCAAATGACCGGGAATTATGGCGGTGTTACGGTAGATTCCACCCTGGCGAGTTTTAAGCTGGATGGATATACCTTACAGATCACAGACCTGCCAGGCACCTATTCCTTATCGCATTATACACCTGAGGAACTTTTTGTAAGGGAACATATCCGCGACAAAATGCCGGATATCGTAGTGAACGTTATTGATTCATCCAACCTGGAACGTAACCTCTACCTCACCATGCAGCTGATCGACATGGATATCAGGGTGGTTGTCGCCCTGAACATGCATGATGAAATGCTGGATACAGGTGCTCAATTTGACTATAAAGCACTTGGCAGAATGCTGGGAGTTCCCTTCGTTCCAACTGTTGGCAATAAAAAGAAAGGAATCGATGATCTTTTCCGCAAGGTAATCGATGTTTATGAAGATAATGACCCGGATGTCAGACATATACACATCCATTACGGACAGGATATTGAAAAAGCCATTGACAAACTGCAAGGTATTATCAAAGAAGACCAGAGCATATTGGACCCTGCTGCACCCAGGTATTTTGCTTTAAAACTGCTTGAAAAAGATGAAGGTGTCTACGAGGTGCTTTCTAAAAAGGCCACCTATGGCCATATCAAAAAAACTGCTGAGAAGGAGATCAAAAAATTAGAATCCCAGCATCGCGAAGATACTGAAACCCTTATTACCGATGCCCGCTACGGTTTTATAGAAGGAGGTTTACAGGAAACATTCAAGCTAGGCAAAAAAGAAAAAGGCAGAAGGTCACGCTTTGTCGACAGGTATATCACCAGCCGCTACCTGAGTTATCCCATCTTTTTCCTACTGATGTGGATTATGTTCGAGGCCACATTCCTGGTAGGCTCCTACCCTATGGAATGGATCTCGCAGATGGTAGATTTCACTGCCAGGGAAATCAGTGCCCTCATGCCTGAAAGCATTATCAGGGACCTGCTCGTAAACGGTATCATCGGCGGGGTAGGCGGCGTCATTGTTTTTCTCCCTAATATTCTCATTCTCTTCCTCTTCATATCCCTGATGGAAGATACCGGCTATATGGCCAGGGTAGCTTTTATTGTAGACAGGATCATGCACAAGATAGGCTTGCACGGCAGGTCCTTTATTCCCCTGCTCATGGGATTTGGATGTAATGTCCCGGCCATCATGGCTACCCGTACGATAGAAAGCCGCAGTGACCGTCTTGTAACTATGATGATCACACCTTTAATGTCGTGCAGTGCCAGGTATCCTGTGTACGTCCTGATCATCAGTGCATTCTTTACCAAATACCAGGGGAGTATACTGTTTGCCATCTATATGCTGGGAATCGTTTTGGCGGCCCTGGTTGCCATCCTACTAAAAAAGACCCTGTTCCGTGCTGAAGAAATGCCATTTATAATGGAATTGCCACCATATCGCATCCCCACAGCCAAGAATATCTTCAGCCATACCTGGCATAAAGGGGCACAATATCTGCGTAAGATGGGTGGCATTATCCTGATCGCATCCCTGATCATCTGGGCCCTTGGGTATTTCCCTAGAAATACCCAGGACAGTGACAAAACACAGTTAGAACAAAGCTTTATCGGCCATATCGGACAGTTTGTCGAGCCGGTCATGCAACCGTTGGGCTTCGATTGGAAGATGAGTATTAGCCTTATTGCCGGTGGAGCAGCCAAAGAGATAGTAGTAAGCACTATGGGTGTACTTTATGAAGCTGGAGGCGGGGAAGAAGGTTCCGATCTGATCAGTAAGCTACAGGACCAGAAATATAATTCCGGTCCCCGCAAAGGGGAAAAGGTGTTCTCACCCCTGGTAGCTCTTTCATTCATGATCTTTGTGCTTATTTATTTCCCCTGTGTGGCAGTGATCGCCGCTATCAAAAAAGAATCCGGAAAATGGAAATGGGCCCTGTTTGTAGTCGTATACACTACCATCCTGGCCTGGCTGGCATCTTTTGCAGTATTTCAATTAGGAAGTCTGATAATTTAATCAGCAAGTCCGAACTACAAACTTACTTTCCGTATATACGGTTCAGTCCTGCAACGGCCTTTTCGTAATTCACTTCAATCTCGAGCACTTCATTATAGATGTCACGGGCCTGCTGGTATTCACCCAGCAATTCAAGGCAATAGCCCTTATTATACAATGCTTCGTAGTAATCGGGCTTGAGGAGAAAGGCCTGATCAAAGAATTCGATGGCTTTTTCATATTCTCCCATCAACACCAGGTATATATAGCCCAGGTTATAATTGGAATAAACATTTTGCGGCTCCACCACAAGTAGCTTATTGTATGTAGAGATAGCCTGGTCAACATCACCAGCTTCCTGGTAAAATATGCCCAGTGCATACAATGCTTCTACGCTCTGAGGATCTATATTCAGCGCATTATTGAAGTAGTCAATTGCCAGGCTGTTCCCCGCCGTGCTGTATATCAATCCAAGTTGAATATATGCATCATAATAAGACTGGTTCCTGTCGATGGCATCCAGGTAGCTTTTTATGGCATTGACCGTATCACCCGCTTCGGCATAAACATATCCCTTCATGAAATAAGGAAGTGGATTGCTCTTGTCGATAGCTATTGCCTGGTCGGCATTGCGCACCGCTTTGCGGTAGTTTTTAAGGATGAGGTGGATCTCTGCCAGTTTCAGCATCGACTCCGTATTCTCAGGATCCAGTTCGAGAGCTTTGTTCAGAGATTCAGCACAATTATCCATCAATCCCATACTCAAATAGATATCAGATAGTGTAAGCCTGTAGGCTGCGTTATCGGGATCGAGCTGGATGGCCATGAGCATATCACGCATGGCCTGGTTAGGTCTACTCTGCTCCAGGTATTTCAGGGCACGTTGCTGGTAAAGCAATGAGTTAGCAGTATCCCGCTTGATCCTTACACTCAGGGCATCAATTTCGGCACCGATTGGATCTGTACCTTGCTCGCCTTCAGCCTGATCAGAAGATTGTTGGTTGCATGAAATGCTGATGGCAAACACCACCAGCAGGAGAAGATAAAGTCTGTTTTTCATATTCGCTATGCATTGGCTTCACTGAGCCCTTCCCTGATCTTGAGTTCGAGCTCTTCAGCCAGTTCGGGGTTATCCATGAGCAGGTGTTTTACGGCATCCCTACCCTGTCCCAGCTTGGTATCGCTATAGCTGAACCAGGAACCGCTTTTCTTTATAATGTCCATATCTACACCCAGGTCGATGATCTCGCCATATTTGGAGATGCCTTCACCATAAATAATGTCGAACTCTGCCTTTCTGAAAGGAGGTGCCACTTTGTTCTTTACGATCTTCACACGTACCCTGTTCCCGGTAATATTCTCCCCTTCTTTGATCTGTTGCAACCTTCTGATGTCGATCCTTACTGAGGAATAAAACTTCAGTGCATTTCCACCTGTTGTTGTTTCAGGGTTACCAAACATTACACCAATTTTTTCACGCAATTGGTTGATAAAGATGCAACAGGTTCCTGTTTTGCTGATGGTGGCGGTAAGTTTCCTCAGGGCCTGCGACATCAATCTAGCATGCAAACCCATTTTCGAGTCACCCATCTCCCCTTCTATCTCGCTACGCGGAGTGAGTGCAGCCACAGAATCGATCACGATGATATCGATGGCCCCTGAGCGGATCAGGTTATCGACAATTTCCAGCGCCTGTTCACCATTGTCGGGCTGTGAGACCAGCAGGTTCTTAATGTCGAGGCCCAATTTCTGTGCATAATACCTGTCGAATGCATGCTCAGCATCGATAAAGGCAGCTATACCACCGGCCTTTTGTGATTCAGCGATGGCATGTAGGGCAAGAGTTGTCTTGCCTGATGATTCAGGGCCATATATTTCAATCACCCTTCCCGTCGGCAAGCCACCTACACCCAGTGCATGATCGACGGTGATGGATCCGGTAGAGATTGTCTTAACATTTTCTATAGCTTCATCGCCCAGCTTCATAATGGTTCCTTTACCAAAATTCTTTTCAATATTCCCCAGGGTGAGTTCCAGGGCTTTCAGTTTTTCTTTCCGCTCTTTTTCATTATTGTCCTTGCTCATATCTTCTGTATTTCAAATGTTATTTGCTAAATGATTCCAATATCTGCTCAGTATGTTCCTTGGTCTTCACCTTGGTAAAGATCTTTTCGATCATACCCTTTTCATCAATCACAAAGGTGGTCCTGTGAATGCCGTCATATTTCTTTTCCGTACTGGTCGCTGGCGCTGAACCCGGGAGCCGGATCGCCTTCTTTCAAATGCAACATGTTTAAATTATTATTTGGGGAGTAAGGCAAAGATAGCATTTTTGCCTTGCTTCGTCCCTATATATTAATACGAGTTTTCAACAAATGTCACACCCTAAATCGGATTTTTTTTATAATAATTGCATATGCCTGTCAATCCGCATTCATGACATTTGGGTTTACGGGCAAGGCATACGTAGCGCCCGTGAAGGATAAGCCAGTGGTGGGAAATATTTATGTATTCTTCCGGGATATATTTCACCAGTTGTATTTCTGCTGCCAGGGGTGTTTTGGCATTGCTTGTAAGCCCCAATCGTGCAGCAACCCGGAATACATGCGTATCCACCGCCATTGCAGGCTTTTTAAAAACTACAGAGGCTATAACATTTGCAGTCTTGCGCCCCACGCCGGGCATTTTTTGCAATTCATCTACATCAGAGGGAACGACACCTTTGAACTCTTCCGTAAGTACCCTGGCCATCCCGATCAGGTTTTTAGCCTTATTATTAGGGTAAGAGCAGCTTTTGATCAATTCAAATACGTGTTCCTGTTCTGCATTAGCCAGGGGTTCAGGGGTCGGAAAGCTCTTTAAAAACTCAGGAGTGATCAGGTTTACTCTCTTATCGGTACACTGCGCTGAAAGGATCACAGCCACAAGCAATTCATATGCTGTGCCATAGTCGAGTTCCGTTTCTGCTTCCGGCATGTGGGTTTTGAAATATTCGATGAGCAGGTGATATCTTTCTTTCTTAGTCATGGGATGCAAAGATAAGAAAGTAGGCAGTAGGCAGTAGACAGCAGGCAGTATTCATTTATTACTTATCTTTCGCTTTCATAAATTTCCCTATGAATAAGTCATTATTGATCCTTCTACTGGTCCTTGCTTTAGGTGCCTGCAACGATACTCAGCGTGATATCCCTAACAATACTTTTCCTAAAGACTTTTCAGCTTATGTGAACCCTTTTATAGGCACCAGCAAAATGGGACATACTTTTCCGGAAGCAACGGCACCTTTCGGGATGGTTCAACTGAGCCCGCAAACGAATTTTATCGAAATGTTCGATGAAGACGGGAACTATAACAGCAGAACATATGAGTACTGTGCCGGGTATCAGTATGCAGATTCTATCATTATTGGATTTGCGCATACAAACTTCAGCGGAACCGGGCATGCCGACCTGGGTGATTTCCTGATCATGCCAGCTACCGGTGAATTAATCCTTGATCCCCTTATAACTATGGAAGGGAAAAAGGGCTTTTATTCCGGATTCTTACATGAAAACGAGCATGCTTCACCGGGCTATTATGAGGTGTTGCTTGATGACTATGGTATAAGCGCTGAGCTTACAGCCAGTGAAAGGGTGGGTTTTCATCGGTACACTTTCCCAAAGGACGAACAAGCACATATCGTACTGGATTTAGTTTATAACATTTACCATCATGACAATAAAAATATATGGTCATTCATCAGGGTGGAAAACGATACAGTGGTGACCGGATACAGACAAACGAAGGGCTGGGCCAGGGATAAGAAGGTCTTCTTCGCCATGCAGTTTTCAAAACCTTTTGAAAGTTATGGCTACAAAAGGTATAATGAAGAAACCTACAATGGTTTTTACCGGCGCTTCAACGAATTTGAGAATTTTCCCGAGATGGCGGGAAAGGATATCAGGGCCTTCTTCAATTTCAATACTGATGAAGGCAAAAAGCTCATGATCAAATTTGCCCTCTCCCCTGTCAGCACAGCGGGTGCACTTAAGAATATGGAAGAAGAGGTCCCTCACTGGAATTTTGATCAGACCAGGGAAGAAACCGAAGCTAAATGGAATGCAGAGCTGTCGAAGGTCGAAGTTGTTTGCCTGGATGAAGCCGACATGAGCACGTTCTATACAGCCTTATACCATACATTTCTCACACCGATCATGTATGAAGATGCAGACGGACAATATCGGGGGCTCGACCAAAACATCCACAGTTCTGAGGGTTTCACCAATTACACCATCTTCTCCCTCTGGGATACCTACAGGGCTCTTCATCCGCTGTTTAACATCCTCCAGCCCGGCAGGAACAATGACATGATCAAATCCATGCTGGCACATTCAGATCAGAGTGTACATGGGATGCTTCCTATCTGGAGCCATTATGCCAATGAGAACTGGTGTATGATCGGCTATCACGCTACTTCTGTCATCGCCGATGCCATGGCTAAGAATGTCGGGGATTTTGATGAAAAGCATGCTCTGCAAGCCAGTGTCAGCACAGCAAATGTCAGCTATTTTGATGGCCTGGGAGATTATATCCAATATGGCTTTGTTCCTGACGACAGGAGTCATTCATCCGTGTCGAAAACCCTTGAATATGCATACAATGACTGGTGCATTGCCCAAATGGCTGCTCAGGTGGGTGATCAGGAAACAGAAATTGAGTTTCTGAAACGATCCGCTTATTATAAGAATGTTTATGATGCCGGGATTGGTTTCATGCGCCCGAAGCTTTCTGATGGCACATTCAGGGACAACTTTGACCCCATGGACACCCACGGACAGGGCTTCATTGAAGGAAACGCCTGGAATTATGGATTATATGTACCCCAGAACCCTGAACTTATGATTGAAATGATGGGTGGTAAAGACAAGTTCAGTCAACACCTGGATGCTTTATTCACCCAGGAGATCGATGATAAGTACATCGAAAAGCATGAAGACATCACACGTGACGGAATTATAGGAAATTATGTTCATGGTAATGAACCGGGGCACCATATCCCCTATCTGTATAACTGGACCAATGAACCCTGGAAAACCCAGGAAAGGGTGCGCATGATCCTTAAGACCATGTACGGACCAAATGTTGATGGCCTCTGTGGCAATGATGATGCAGGACAAATGAGTGCCTGGTATGTATTCAGCAGCCTGGGTTTCTATCCGGTTACACCCGGATCAATATACTATGCATTGGGGAGCCCTTCAGTAAAAGAAGCGCTTATTCATCTTGAAAATGGAAAAACCCTGAAGATCATAGCCAAAAACCAGGGCCCTGAGAATGTATATGTAAAAAGTGTAAGCCTGAACGGGAAAAAGATAGAAGGAACTCAACTATCACATCATGAACTCCTGCAGGGAGGAGAACTGCTGTTTGAGATGAGTGCCAGAGCAATGAAACAGTGCCCGCCTTCGCCTAAGTTTCGGCGGATAAAAAACAGTGTAACAGTGAAACTATGAAAGTAATCGCATTTAACGGAAGTCCGAAAGCAGCAGGTAACACATTCCATGCTCTTAAGATAGTGACAGACGAACTTAATCAGGAAGGTATCACAACTGAGATCATTCATGTTGGGAATAAAGCCATCCGGGGCTGCCTTGCATGCAATAAGTGTGCTGTTAATAAGGATGAAAAGTGCATCCAATCCAAGGATCCTGTAAATGAATGGATTGCCAAAATGATAGAAGCCGACGGCATATTGCTGGGCTCCCCGGTTCATTTTGCATCGATAGCGGGTACCATGAAATCCTTTCTGGACAGGGCTTTCTATGTAAATGGAGCAAACAGAGGCTTGTACCGGCACAAGGTCGCTGCCTCAGTAGCTGCAGTACGGCGCTCGGGAGGACTCCCGGCATTCAATGAGCTAAATAACTACCTGAACTGTGCCGAAATGCTCATCCCAACATCAAACTACTGGAATGTAATCCACGGCGCTAAACCCGGCGAGGTGGTGAATGATCTTGAGGGCGTGCAGATCATGCAGGTACTCGGGAGAAACATGGCCTGGCTATTAAAGCTGGTTGAAAATGGGAAAGGGAAAATTCCGGCACCTGAGGCTGTGAAGAAAAGCTATATGAATTTTATACGGTAGGCGTTGGGCATTGGGCGTTAAGAATTTCGACATTTCATCGCATACCCCGTACCGCGCACCGCGTACCGAGTACCAAAAAAAATCCCGGCCTTGTGGTCGGGATTTTTATTAGTTCATAAGCAAATTGACCTGTCCGGTCATCTTAGTGTGCACAACATCCAGCGCTTTGGCATAGGCGAAAATATTATTCAGGGCTTGCTTCCCCGGCCCGTTGATGAGCGCTTTTCTCAATTTTGTTGTGTCTGAATGATGTTTTGGAGTAAAGGTTTTCGGCATGTACGTATCGTTAGTTAAAAAATGTTAAGAACACATTACTAACGCAAGCTGATGAAGCTTTATTATATCCCCATCAAAAAAAACAAACCATAAGGCTTAATTGAAACAGGTCCTGACTGCTAATTCCTCGTTTCTAGAGCTTTGAACTCCGAGCTCCGAACTTTTATCTTGTCAGGACAATATTTTTTTCCTGGATAAGCTTCCGCAGGTTGATCAATGCATAACGCATGCGTCCAAGTGCCGTATTGATGCTTACATCGGTCTGCTCCGCAATATCTTTAAAGCTCATATCGGAGTAATGGCGCATGAAGAGTACTTCTTTCTGCTCCTGAGGCAGGTGCTCGATAAGTTCACGAACATCGCTGTGTATCTGATCGATGATCATCTTTTCTTCAACAGATACATCGGTAAACTGTATGGTATCGAAAATGTCGAAATCATGATTGTCGTTATCAATAACCGGAATACGTTTCGACTTTCTGAAATAATCGATGATGAGGTTATGCGCAATACGCATGACCCATTGTATGAATTTTCCTTCTTCCTTGTACGATCCCGCCTGGATAGTATTGATAACCTTGATAAAGGTATCCTGGAAAATGTCATCAGCAAGTTGCTTATCCTTAACAACCATAAGGATATACGCAAAGACTCTGTTTTTATGACGGTGGATGATAAGTTCGAGACTGTTCTGGTTACCGTCTAAATATTCAGTAATTAACTGGCTGTCGCTAGCTTTACAGGCTTTCATAGGCCTCCCTTTTTAGAGTGTGGTTAAGTTAAAAAGGGTAAATATTAATCGATAATTAGTCTCCTATTTTTCCCCCGCGTGGGGAGTTAGTGAATGACTGTTTATACTGCACAGTCGTAATTTTTGTTGCGATAACCATGCAAATATAGCCAAATATCGACCAAATGCAAGTTTTTTAAGTTATTTTTGCATTTTTCCATAAAAAAGCAATCACTAATATTTAATATGAAACATCCTGATCCTAAGGATTTTATTTATATAAAAGGTGCCAGGGTCCACAACCTGAAAAATATCGATGTGCAGATTCCAAGGAATAAACTCATCGTTATAACGGGCTTGTCAGGATCAGGGAAATCATCCCTGGCCTTCGATACCCTATATGCTGACGGGCAAAGGCGGTACGTGGAAAGCCTGAGTTCATACGCCAGGCAATTCCTTGGCAGGATGAGCAAGCCGGAGGTAGACCTTATCACGGGCGTCTCCCCCGCTATAGCCATTGAACAAAAGGTGAATACACGTAATCCCAGGTCGACCGTTGGCACCTCTACCGAGATCTACGAATACCTCAAGCTTTTATTCGCCAGAATCGGAAAGACCTATTCTCCGGTTTCGGGGAAACTGGTTAAAAGGCATACGGTCGAAAATGTTACTGCATATATATTAAAGCAGGAAGAAGAGACTGAAGTCAGGATCATGGCTCCGCTCATACTGAAACAGGATAGAAGCGTGCTTGATCACCTGAATGTATTGCATCAGCAGGGATTCAGCCGCATTGTGCTTAAGGGAGAGATGCTTCGGATCACAGATGTTTTCGAAAAAAATCATATCCCCGATAAAACCGATGACATCTATGTTTTGGTAGACCGCATCATTGTTCATGCGGATGACAGCGATCTGGAGGCCAGGATAGCTGATTCAGTACAAACCGCTTTCTATGAAGGGGATGGAAGTTGTATAATCGATATACAGGGAAAGAAAAAGCAAACACGAGCATTCAGCAACCGCTTCGAACTGGATGGGATCACTTTTGAGAATCCTTCAGTAAACCTTTTTACCTTTAATAATCCTTACGGTGCATGCAAAAGCTGTGAAGGCTTTGGCAGCATTATCGGCATCGACCCCGACCTGGTCATTCCCAACAAGGGGCTATCGATATATGAAGATGCCATCGCCTGCTGGAAAGGTGAAAAGATGAGCCAGTGGAAGCACACCCTCCTTTCCAATGCACACAAATTCGATTTCCCGGTACATAAACCTATTTATAAACTCAGCGAGGCAGATTATGGGCTTCTGTGGACGGGAAATGAATACTTCGATGGCATTAACGACTTCTTCAAGGAAGTTGAAGAACAAACATACAAGATCCAATACAGGGTAATGCTTTCCCGCTACCGCGGAAAGACCGCCTGCCCTGAATGTAAGGGTACCCGCCTGAGGAATGACGCGAACTTTGTGCAGGTAGATGGTATGAACATCAGTGATGCCGTAATAATGCCTGTAGAGCGCTTACTTGAAAAAATTAAGGGACTAAAGCTGAACGAGCATGACAGCAAAGTAGCCAAGCGTCTGATCATAGAGATCAACAACCGCCTTCAATACCTGGCAGATGTCGGACTTGGATACCTGAATATGAACCGCCTGTCGTCATCTCTTTCCGGTGGTGAGTCACAACGAATAAACCTGGCCACTTCATTGGGTAGCAGCCTGGTGGGATCCATGTATATCCTGGATGAGCCAAGTATCGGACTACATCCACGAGACACACACCGGCTCATTCTTATCCTCAAGCAATTACGTGACCTGGGTAACACTGTGATCGTGGTAGAGCATGACCAGGATATCATCCGTGCTGCCGATCATGTTATTGATATAGGTCCCATGGCCGGCAGCAAAGGTGGTGAAGTGATTTTCAGTGGTCCATTTAAGGAGCTGATGAAAGACAAAGAGAGCCTGACAGCCAGATACATGAGTGGCGAAATGAAGATCAACACCCCCGATAAAAGGAGAAAATGGAAAGAATTCATCAGGGTGCATGGCGCCATGGAAAACAACCTGAAAAATCTGGATGTAAGCTTCCCCCTGAATGTATTAAGTGTGGTTACCGGTGTCAGCGGCTCCGGAAAATCATCCCTTGTTAGCAAGATCCTCTTCCCTGCATTGAAAAAACTATATGGCGGTTATGCCGGGCGCACAGGCAAATATTTACGCCTTTCAGGTGATACAGACAGAATACGCGCTCTGGAATTTGTAGACCAGAACCCTATTGGACGATCATCCCGTTCTAATCCTGCTACGTATATCAAAGCATTTGACGATATCCGTGCACTCTTTTCCGACCAGCAACTGTCGAAGGTGAGGAATTACAAACCCGGTTTCTTTTCATTTAATGTACCCGGAGGGAGATGTGAGGAATGTGCAGGCGAAGGTGTGGTCAAAATTGAAATGCAGTTTATGGCCGACATTTATCTCAAATGTGATCATTGTCATGGCACACGCTTCAAGGAAGAAGTACTGGAGATCCGTTATAATGGTAAGAACATCAGCGACATCCTCGAGCTGACCATCGATGAGGCAGTATCCTTTTTCGAAGGAGTGCAAAAACCGGATGCTGCCATAAAAAGAATTATTAGCAAGTTAAAACCACTACAAGATGTGGGCTTAGGATACCTTCGGATGGGACAGTCGTCGAGCACACTCAGTGGTGGTGAGGCACAACGTATCAAACTGGCGTATTTCCTTTCAAGGGGCAGCCACGAAGCCCCTACCCTTTTTATTTTCGATGAGCCAACCACAGGCTTGCACTTCCATGATATCCATAATCTGCTGAATGCACTGTATGCATTGCTGGATACCGGTCATACTGTTTTGATCATTGAGCACAACCAGGAGGTGATCAAAGCTGCCGACTGGATTATCGACCTCGGCCCCGAGGGTGGAGATGAAGGCGGTGCGCTCGTTTTCGAAGGCACACCGGAGGATATTGTGAGTGAGAAAAATTCGTATACCGGTAAGTACCTGGATGAATTGCTATCCATTTGACATTTTAAGTGTTGAGTGTTGAG
>JAOZTN010000052.1:18699-20098 GCA_029942245.1 Bacteroidales bacterium
GTTGAGGGTTGAGGGTTGAGTGTTTGGAAATGTGGGATGGAGAAGGTAGAAGGTGATTTAAGATTTAAGATAGAAGATTTAAGATAGAAGAAGTAAATGATACCACCCCCCTATAAAATGATAGCGGGGTGGTTGAGACACCCCGCTATACAAAACCCAAATCTAATAAATTACGATACGATTACGGAGCAAATGTATGACGAAAAGGTATATGACGTCAATAGGTTTATACCTCATAAATTCCGAGGGAATACACGTAAGCCCCTACGTAAAAACACGTAAGTCCACGATCAAATCTTAATGATGTTATTCTGTATGGCATATATCACCAATTCCGCGGTAGAGTAGATGTTCAGCTTCTTCATCAGGTTATGTTTATGGGTTTCCACGGTCCTGATGCTGATAAAAAGCTTATCGGCGATCTGTTTATTGCTCAATCCCTGGCTCATGTGCTTCAGCACTTCCATTTCCCTCTCTGAGAGAGGAACCTCCTGCTTCATTTTCTTATCTTTCTCCGATTTCAGGTAGCTGGAAATAAATTTCTCACTTACAATACCCTTCATGAACTTTTGTCCGTCGTTTACCATATGGATGGCCTCGATCAGTTCCTGGGGTTTGAAGTTCTTGGGTACATATCCATAGGCGCCGGCTTCGAAACCCTGGGTGATGAGCGTCTCATCCACATGAGAGGTATAATAAATAACACGGCAGAGCGGATATTGAGAAGTAATCTTTTCTGTTACCTCTATTCCGGAGACCTCAGGAAGGTTGATGTCCATAATGACAATATCGGGCCTGAATTCCTCCACTTTACGCATGGCTTCTTCACTGTCAAGAGCGTATCCAACAATCTCAAGTTCATCATATGGCTCAAGCAAGGTCTTGATTCCTTTGATCACAACTTCATGGTCTTCGACGATAAGTATCCTGATTTTCTTCATAAAAATTTCAATTAGAACAACTTAGTAATGAACAAATTAAAGCCTTAGAGTCGTAAAATTACTGTTTTCTAAGCATAATCCACTACCTACTTCTACGGAAAATACTCTACGTAGTTTCACGTAGAGGCAAGTATATTTTGAATTGCTATATTTGTTAAGATTAATAATTGCAAGCTATATTATGTCAAAGTTTGATTTATCGGTCTTATTGGTTGAGGATGACAGGCTCTCACTTTTTGTGTATGCTGAGTTCATCAAAAATATCGTGACCAATGTATATACAGCTGCTAATGGACTGGAAGGCATCAAGAATTTTAAGAAGAACAGGCCTGACATCATCATCACTGATATTATGATGCCGAAGATGGATGGACTGGAGATGATACGCGAGATCAAGAAAGTAGATCCTAATGTAAAGGTTGTCATGATCTCAGGGCATTCAGAAGCTGATTATTTCA
>JAOZTN010000053.1:0-19546 GCA_029942245.1 Bacteroidales bacterium
TACTGCTTACTGCCTACTGCCTACTGCTTACTGCCTACTGCCTACTGCCTACTGCCTACTGCCTACTCTTTTTCAAATCCAATTTATCACTCACAAACATGGTGGCTATAGCTCCGAAGATCATAAGCACACCTGCCAGCATGATGGAATAGAGAGGATCTCCTCCGAAAACATATTTCAGGATCAGTCCACCGGTAACACCGTTTACAATTTGTGGTATGGTGATGGACATGTTAAACAGTCCCATAAACATTCCCATTTGTTTCGGGGGGATGGAATTGGCAAGCATAGCATAAGGCATGGCCAGGATACTTCCCCAGGCGATCCCTATCCCGATCATGGGGATGATCAGCATTGTTGGGTTTGGTATGATAAAAAATGACAGGAAAGACAATCCACCCAGGCTCAGGGCCAGGGCATGTGTTGCGCGGCGTCCTATCCTCAATGCCAGCTTAGGCAGCGATAAAGCAATCACAGCAGACACCCCATTATAGATCCCAAATAAGATCCCGACCCAATCGCCGGCTTCCTGATATGCCGGAGAAAAGGGGTCTTCAGTTCCGTAAAAATGCCTGGCTATTGCCGGCGTGGTATACACCCACATCGAAAAAAGGGCGAACCAGGAAAAGAATTGTACCAAAAGCAATTGTACCATCTGCTTCGGAATACGGAAACCTTTTTTCTCTTCTTTCTCTTCAGGTTCATCTTCTTCGTAGTACTCGGGAGGATATTCTTTAGTGGTGGATACTGTCCAGATAATAGCTGCGATTAATACAAAAGCTCCAAAATAGAAAGAGTATGTCACGTTAGGCGGTATCAGTCCTTCGGCAGAAGCTTCCTTAGGTATTCCCAGCAAATTCCCCAGGATGTATGGCAGCCAGGATCCCACCACTGCACCAATACCGATGAGCAGTGTTTGCATGGAAAATCCCAGGGTATGCTGCTCCTCCGGGAGCTTATCAGCCACCAGGGCCCTGAAGGGCTCCATAGAAATATTTATGGAAGCATCCATGATCATGAGTAATCCTCCACCAATGAACATGGGGGCAATAAAAGTGGCCAGATGAGGCGCGTTCGGCATCAGGATCAGGGCTGTGGATGTAAGGAAGGCACCGGCAAGGAAATAGGGACGCCGTCGTCCCAGCCTGTTCCAGGTTTTATCACTGAAATATCCAACAATTGGCTGGACAATCATCCCCGTTAAGGGTGCTACAAGCCAGAACCAACTCAGGTCTTCAACATCAGCACCAAATGTTTGCAGGATACGTGATGCATTGGCATTCTGTAAGGCAAATCCAAACTGTATACCGAGGAACCCGAAACTCATGTTCCATATCTGCCAGAAACTTAGTCTTGGTTTTTTCCTCATAGGGCACTTTTATGTTTTGATTATTTCTTCTTGGAAGGCTTGTTATACTTCTTCGATGCTTCTTCCAGGCGCTTCGAGAAGCCTGATTTCTTCTTGGGCTTCTTTTTGTTCTCCTGGAGTTTTTTATAAATCTTATCCTCATTGATAGTACGGCGGATCACAAACATTTGCCCGAAGGTGATGACGTTGGCCAGGAAGTAATAATAACTCAAACCGGAGGCATAATTATTAAAGATCCCCAGGAACATGATCGGCATCATATACATCATCGTCTTCATACCCGGCATCTGCTGGCTGCTGCTCATCATCTGGTTGTTCATCCAGGTGTAAATGATAGTAGAAACCGTCATCAAAAGGGTAAAGAGACTCACATGGTCACCATAAAAAGGTATCTCAAATGGCAGGGTAGCAATCGAGTCATAGCTGGAAAGGTCATTAGCCCAGAGGAATGATTGCTGCCTGAGTTCAATTGAAGAAGGGAAAAACCTGAACAATGCGATCAGGATCGGAAACTGCAAGAGCATGGGCACACATCCCGCCATGGGGTTCACCCCGGCCTTTTTGTACAGCGCCATGGTCGCCTGCTGTTTCTTCATTGAATCTTCCTTCTTCGGAAACTTCTTGGATATCTCGTCGATCTCAGGTTTCAAAACCCTCATCTTGGCCGTTGAGCGGTAGGTCTTATAAGCAATAGGGAACAATACGATCTTCAGCATGATCGTCAGAAGGAGGATCACGATACCGTAATTCCATCCATAATGTCCCAACCAGGTAAATACAGGGATTACCACAAAGCGGTTTATCCATTGCAGGAGGAAAAAGCTCCATCCCAGAGGGATCTGACGCTCAAGGTCGAGTTTGTATGAGCGTAAAATATTGTAATCATTCGGCCCGAAATAAAACCTGAAATCTGTGTGGCTGTCGTTAAATCCATTCACCGGCACATCAAGCGTAACATTCATGGTCTTGAGGTAGCGTGAACTCATTGGGTTCAAGGCTGTGCTGTGCACGAGTTTGGGATTGTCGAAAAACTCATCATCAATGATCAATGAGGTAGAGAAGAATCGCTGCTTCAGCGATACCCATTCAAGCCTGTCGGTAAAGCTTTTTTCATCCTCATCCGATTCAGACAGGTAATCTACTTCGCCATCATTTGCACGATAGTAAATGGTGATTCCGCTTAATCTGTCAACAGTTTTTTCCTGCTTTCTGAGGAAAGTATTCCATTCCAGTTCGAGAAAACCGGGGATGCGCGTGCTGATATCATTGCCCATCCCTTTCAGATGCAGGTCATAGTCCATCATATACTTATCGCCATAAATGGTATAAGTATATTCAAAATACTTATCGGGGTTGATGCCTTCGGCTGATGCATCTGCGAACAGGCGCATGACCAGCTGTGTAGAGTCCTGCCCGCTTACTTTCACGTGGCGGTCGCCGGCCTCATGGGCAACAGGAATAAAGGCTTGAAAATAGAGTTCGTTGGTATTCAGGTGTACCCCCTGTGAATAGAAACTATAACCAAAGCTGGCCGAGTCGGCATTAAAGAGGACCAGCGGCAATGAATCGTAGGTCTTATATTCCTTAAGTTCTACTGCCAGAACGCGTCCACCCTTAGTTGAAAAAGTGATCTTCATCACATCATTCTCAACCGTGATAAAATCATCAGTCCCTTCACCGGAATGAGCAAAAGCACCATACTTCAGAAGCATCTGCTGATATGCCGAAGAGCCGTCAATTGGGGCGACTTCTACTTGCTCGATTGCTTTCCGCTCTTCTGCCAGTGCTTGCTGTTCGACCCTGCTCACTTCCCTTATGGAATCATTGGTCTGCTGTTTTTTCTGCTCCGCAAGCTGCTCCTGCTTCTGTGCTTCCAGTTCCTCCTCCGAGGGCTGCATCCAATAGCTCCATCCAATGAAGATCGCGAAGATCAATACCAGCCCTATAATCGTATTCCTGTTCATGTATTCTTTTTTAATAATATAGTCCGGCAAATATACAGCATTTGCCCTTATGCGTTGTTATCAGCAATTAAGAAAGGCTGTGTTTTATGCAGGCTTCCACAAAGCTCACAAAGAGGGGATGCGGCCTGGCAACCGTGCTCTTATACTCGGGATGGAACTGAACACCCAGAAACCATGGATGGTCCGTGATCTCTACCATTTCCACCAGGTTTTCATTGGGATTGATCCCTACCGGCATCATACCATTATCCTGATATTCCTTGAGGTACTTATTGTTGAACTCGAAGCGATGGCGATGGCGCTCGCTGATATCGGTCTCATTATAGATCTGATATGCCTTGCTCTCTTTGTTGATACGACAGGGATATGCACCAAGTCTCATGGTACCACCCTTGTTATCTATCTTTTTCTGTTCTTCCATCAGGTCTATGACCGGATAGTCTGTTCCCGGGTTGAACTCAGTAGAATGGGCATTATCGAAGTCCAATACGTTTCGTCCGAACTCAACCACCGCACATTGCATGCCCAGGCAGATGCCGAAGAATGGCACTTTGCTTTCCCTTGCCCATCGAATGGCAGATATTTTCCCTTCTATCCCGCGCTCACCAAATCCAGGTGCTACAAGGATACCGCTCAGTCCATCAAGTATTTCACCGGCATTTACATCCGTAATAGTTTCTGAATGTATGCTCTTGACCTTCACGCGGTATTCATTTTCTGCCCCTGCATGGATAAACGACTCCAGGATAGACTTATATGCGTCTTTCAACTCAACATACTTACCGATCAAGCCAATATGAACTTCACCTTTTGGATTTTTCAGTTTCTTGAGAAAACGCTCCCAGTTGGTAAGGTCAGGGAAATTGGCTAATGGCATATCTGTCTTCTTCAGTATCTCCTCATCCAGTTTCTCATCCCTCATCAGCAGGGGAACATCATATATGCTTTCAGCATCTATAGATTCCTTTACGGATGAGATTGGAACATTACAGAACAGTGATATCTTCTGGCGGATGTTTTCGCCAATATGTTTCTCGGTACGGCAAACAATAATATCTGGTTGTACTCCTGCTTCCAGCATTGTCTTTACCGAATGTTGCGTCGGCTTGGTTTTCAGCTCTTCTGCTGCAGCCAGATAAGGGATCAAGGTAAGGTGAACCACCACACAGCTATTACCCAGTTCGAAACGCATCTGCCTGATGGCCTCCACATAGGGCAATGATTCAATATCACCCACTGTGCCACCCACTTCTGTTATCACAAAATCATAATCCCCGGTATCTCCAAGCACTTTGAATGAGCGTTTGATCTCATCGGTAATGTGCGGGATTACCTGTACCGTTTTCCCAAGGTAATCGCCATGTCTTTCCTTATTGATCACCGTTTGGTAAATACGGCCGGTGGTCACATTATTAGCCTGGGATGTATGCACATTGGAGAAACGTTCGTAATGGCCAAGGTCGAGATCAGTTTCAGCACCATCCTCAGTTACATAGCATTCGCCATGTTCATAAGGGTTCATGGTTCCCGGATCCACATTGATGTAGGGATCGATCTTCTGAGTGGTGGTTGAGAAGCCCCGGGCCTGCAACAACTTGGCGATAGAGGCTGTGATAATCCCCTTCCCCAATGATGATGTCACACCTCCTGTAACAAAAATGTATTTAGTGTCAGACATGATATATTGATTAGCGGTATGTTCTGTTAATAATACCTGAAGCGTTTCACGCCGGCAACATGCTTGGCAAGACGAATCACCTGGATCGTATATCCAAATTCATTATCATACCAGAGATATATCACCAAATTCTTTCCATCGGCCGATACCTGCGTGGATGGTGCATCATAGATCCCGGCAACGGGATCACCGATAAAGTCGGTCGATACAGACTCATCTGAAGCCGAATACCTGATCTGTTCAACCAGGTTGCCATACAGTGCAGCATCTTTCATAACGGCATCCACTTCATCCTTGGATGTTTCATTCTTCAGTGAAAGAGAAATTATTGCCAGCGAAACATTGGGTATGGGAACCCTCACTGCATTGGCGGTCAACTTCCCTTTCAGTGCAGGAATTGCTTTTGCTGCTGCTCCTCCGGCACCGGTTGAGGTAATCACCATGTTCATAGGCGCTGAGCGTCCCCTTCTGGGTTTCTTATGGTAGTTATCGGTCAGGTTCTGGTCGTTAGTAAAAGCATGTATCGACTCAATATGCCCCTTTTCAATGCCGAATTTGTTTTCCAGCACATATAGGGAAGGAACGATGGCATTTGTGGTACAGCTTGCTGCTGAAAAGATATTTTCATTCACGATATCGAGTGACTTATGGTTGATACCGTATACGATGTTTGGAATGTCGCCTTTTGCAGGAGCAGTGAAGATTACCTGGCTGATCCCTTTTGATTTCAGGTGTCTGCCAAGTCCATCGCGATCTTTAAAAATACCTGTATTGTCAATAAGGAGTGCATTATAGATCCCTTCGGCCTCATAATCGATATCCTCCGGTGCACTGCCTTCCATCATTTTTACAACATTGCCGTTCACGTTGATACATTTGTTTTCCAGGTCTTCTATCACATTTCCACGAAATGGTCCGTGTATAGAATCATGCCTGATCAGTGAAGCGCGCTTCATAATATCTTCGTCGGTCACTTTCCTTGTGACTACGGCGCGTACTCTCAGCTGGCTTCCGTTTCCCTGTATAATCAGTTCCCTGAGTAGCAGTCGGCCAATCCTTCCAAACCCGAACAAGACCACATCACGTGGCTGACTAAAGGCGGGTTCTTTCCCAATACAATCTTTCAGCTTGTCAGCAATAAAAGCCCCGGCATCGGCATAATTATCTTTTTCTTCGGTCCATTCCTGGTTCAGTTTCCCAATATCCAGCCTGGCATATGAAATGTCGGTATTTGCAATAGCTTGTGTCAGTAAGAGAGAGTTGCTGACATCAAGTTTATACCCGACAACATTAATGGCATAGGAATGCTTATATAATACTACGCTGGCACTACGATCAATAAGCTGGCTGCGGAAGAGGATCAACTCAACATTCTTGTCGAGAAAAAGTTTTCCCAGCAAACTAACGAATTCCAATGCAACTTTTTCATCATCGTTCCAGGTCTTCAATGATGATTCAAAACGGTCTAATCCCATAATCAAAATTGTTTATTGAAGGTTATACGAAACTACCAGGTTTACTCATCAGATTCACCTGATTTCTTTGAGAATCAAAAGTATAAAAAAAGGGATAACAATTCAATATTGCCATCCCTTTTTTATCGACATTTTTTCCTTATTCGCCGAGGTAAGCTTTTAAGAGCTTGCTGCGTGAAGTATGTTTTAAGCGTCTGATGGCCTTTTCTTTAATCTGCCTGACCCGCTCGCGGGTGAGGTCAAATTTGGCACCGATCTCCTCAAGCGTAAGCCCATGTGCCATCCCTATACCGTAATAAAGGTTGATCACATCTCTTTCCTTATCGGTGAGTGTGGCCAATGATCGTTGAATTTCTTTGTTCAGGGATTGCCGCATCAGATCGCTGTCGGTCTTCGGCACATCATCGCTGATAAAGACGTCGAGGAACTTAGTATCCTCTTCCTGGCTCAGCGGAGCATCCACAGATACATAGCGTGTAGTGATCTTCATCGCCTTGTCTACCTTATACTCGGGCAGTTCCATCAGCTCTGCGATCTCATCTATAGAAGGGGGCCTTTCGAAACGCTGCTCCAACTTGGAGGTAGCTTTCTTTATCTTGTTTAATGACCCAACCTGGTTCAGGGGTAACCTGACCAGTCTGGACTGCTCGGCCAGTGCCTGCAGTATAGATTGGCGTATCCACCAAACAGCATATGATATAAATTTGAAACCGCGTGTTTCGTCGAAGCGTTTTGCAGCTTTGATCAGCCCCAGGTTGCCTTCATTGATAAGGTCGGGCAGGCTGAGTCCCTGGTTCTGATATTGTTTTGCTACTGAAACGACGAAGCGAAGGTTAGCTTTAGTAAGCTTCTCGAGGGCCTCATGATCCCCGGATTTTATCTTCTTGGCAAGTTCTACTTCTTCCTCGGCGGTGATTAACTCCTCCTTACCAATGTCCTGTAAATATTTGTCGAGTGATGCGGTCTCACGGTTGGTAATGGATTTTGTGATTTTTAGTTGTCTCATATTCTTCTGTCTCCAAATCTTCTAATCCCTGACAATCTAATGTAATCATCTCGTTGGGAAACATGCAAAGGTACAAAAAAGCAGGCCTTTTTAAAAATATTTAACGGCCTTTTTTGTAAATAAATTGTTAATTATTTAAAAATAGTCTAAATTATAGTCCAAATTCAAAAGTCACCGACATTCCATCGGGATAAATGCCTGAAATCTTTACGCGATCAGGATTTTTCTGAAAAGCTAATTCTAATTCTGTTTTTGATTCTACCGCATAGCCGTTTACAGCTGTCAGGATGAACCCCTTTCTGATCCCACCCTTGCTCAGGAGCCCTTCATCAAGGTTTACGACCTTTAATCCTGAACGAAGGCCCTGGGAGTCCTTTTCCTCTTTTGTCAGTGGGCTAAGGCTGGCTCCCATGCGTTCACTATAGAACTCATCAAGTCTGCGAACAACAGCAGTACCTCCATCTTGTGCCCGGAGCTCAACAACAAAGAAATCGACAGACCCGTCCCTTAAAACTTTTACATCCAGTTCCTGTCCCGGGCTATGCTGTCCAACGATCTCGAGCAACTGTGCCAGGCTGTTTACATCCGTGCCGTCAACCTCAGTAATAACATCCCCGATCTCTATGCCTGCATCCATGGCACCACCATCTTCAACCAGGCCATCCACATACACGCCACGGATCTCATCGAGCCCGAGATTATCAGCAAAATCCTGATTGATCTCCCTGATGATCACTCCAATATATGCGCGTTGCACCTCTCCATATTCTTTCAGGTCACCCATCACTTTCTTCACTATATTAACAGGTACAGCAAATGAATAGCCCTGAAAGTATCCTGTATTGGATGCAATGGCAGCATTAATTCCAATCAATTCTCCATGGATATTGACCAGGGCACCTCCGCTGTTTCCCTTGTTCACAGCGGCATCTGTTTGTATGAAGGACTCAATAGCCCCCTGGCTACCCAGGATGTTTATGTCACGAGCTTTAGCACTTACAATACCTGCTGTTACCGTCGAGGTCAGGTTAAAGGGGTTCCCAACTGCCAGAACCCATTCCCCTACCCTGACCAGGTCGGAGTTTCCATATTTGATATGAGGTAGCCCGTCGATATCAATTTTCAGCAATGCCAGGTCGGTACTCGGATCCAGCCCGACCACCTTTCCTTCATAAACCCGCTTATCGTTCAGTATCACTTCAACAAGTTCAGCACCATCCACCACGTGATTGTTGGTTGCTATATAGCCATCAGAAGATAGTATCACCCCTGAGCCCCAGCCGGAAATTGGGTATGACCTTTCAGGCTTACGCTCATAACCGAGATATTCCCTGAGAGCACCAAAAAAGTCATCATAGCCCTGGCTTTTTGTCCTGAACTGAGACCTGATATGCACGACAGCATCCACAGATTTACTTGCTGCTTCAGTAAAGTCGGGCCCGTTTACCGGTGCAGGACCGTATAAACCAGCCTGATGAGTGGGAGCCTGATCAGGCTTACCCTGGAATACAAGTGCTTCATTACCCGGAAAATATATGGTGATTGCATAAAAAAGCAAGCCACCGAACAGAAAAACGATCAGAAAGCTTAAAAACTTTTTCATGATAAAATTATATGTGTGATTAATATAAATCTTTAAAAAATAAAGCTGTTAAATTTCAACGATTAAATATAGCACTTTCGTCTGCACGATGCTGTTAATTTTTGTTAATGTATTTAGGGGACAAATGCCATGAATTATTCCTATATTTGTTAGGAAATAAAGTCCTTTTAGCATTATGCGGATTCCCTTCGAGAAATATCATGGTACAGGCAATGATTTTGTATTGCTCGACATCAGACATCATGCCATTCCGGAAGATGCTGACACGATAGCACAAATCTGTCATCGAAGGTATGGCATCGGCGCCGATGGTCTGATTTTACTGGGTAATTCGGACGATCATGACTTCTCCATGCGCTATTTCAATGCCGACGGCCATGAATCGAGTATGTGCGGAAACGGGGGCAGGTGCATCACCGCCTTTGCCAGGCAACTGGGTATCATACAGCAAGAATGCAGCTTTCTGGCAGTGGACGGGACACATCAGGCCAGCATCATTTCAGAAGAAGGCAAGATCAGTATTGTAAGACTGCAAATGATGGATGTAGAGATAGGCCAATGGAATGAGGATGATATTTTTCTGGACACCGGCTCACCTCATCTCGTAAAGGAATGCAGCTTGATTCAAAGCCTGGATGTTATGACAGAAGGGCGAAGGATCAGGCATGACGAGCGTTTTGCGCCGGGTGGCACCAACGTTAATTTCATAGAAGAAAGCAGCAAGGGTTTGAACATCAGGACTTATGAAAGAGGTGTGGAAGCAGAGACCTTATCATGCGGAACAGGAGTTACTGCCGGAGCGCTGGCATGGTCACTCAGGAAGCATATTGAAGGACCCATTAAAGTCATGAGTATGGGAGGCCTCCTGAAGGTTCATTTTAACAGGAAAGAAAATCATTTTACAGATATTTATCTCGAAGGGCCTGCAGCGCACGTTTTTTCGGGTGAATTAGATATATAATCTGACATGAGATCGGAACATTTACAACTCAGGGCATTGGAGCCCAACGACATCGACATACTGTATCAATGGGAGAACGATACAAATATCTGGCATCTCAGTGATACAATAACGCCATTTTCCCGCTTTGCACTTGAACAATATATTCTGAATGCCGGGGATGACATTTTCACCGCCAGGCAGCTCAGAATGATGATCGATCTGCACAAAGAAGAGCCTGTGAAAACCATAGGCTGTGTGGATATTTTCGACTTCGACCCTGTTAACCTGCGTGCCGGCATCGGGATCATGATCATTGAGCCGGAAAGGGGAAAGGGATATGCTGCTGAATCACTGGATCTCATCCTGGACTATGCATTTAATCTGCTTCGCTTACACCAGTTGTATTCTAACGTGATAGCAAGTAATAAAGCAAGCCTGGAATTGTTCAAAAAGAAACAATTTTCTGTAATTGGAGTAAAAAAGGAATGGCTTCGGTCTGGAAATTCCTGGTCGGACGAATACATCTTGCAACTGATCAACACAAACTAATAACACTCAATGACTTACTATCATTCTAAATATGGTACTGTAAGGAAAAAGAAGCGTCCGAGATGGGTTAAATTTGTACTTTGGTTTCTCTTCCTGATGATTATAGCTTCCATAGTTTCGGGTTATTACTTGTACCAATTTGTTTTTTCAAACAATGTCTGGACTCCGGAAGGAGAAGCAGTTTCTGTATACATTCCCAGTGATGCTGATTACGAGGATGTGAAACAGATACTGTACAGCAATGGTGTGATCCTGAACCGCACATCTTTCGAGTGGCTTGCAGAAAGAAAGAAGTATCCTGAGCTTGTCAAGCCAGGCCGCTTCATGATAATGGAGGGCATGAGCAATGATAAGCTGATCAATATGCTACGCCTGGGAGAACAAAGCCCGCTCATGGTCATCTTCAACAATATCAGGACCAAAGAACAGCTGGCAAAAAAAGTAAGTGAGCAGATAGAAGCCGATTCAGTATCAATTATGGCTTTACTGAACGATTCTGCATACCAGGCCTCTATGGGGCTGAATACCGAAACGGCTCTCAGCCTGTTCGTCCCTAACACGTATGAGTTCTACTGGAATACTGATGCCAGGCAATTCATGGACCGTATGCACAGGGAATACCTCTCTTTCTGGGAAGGGAGCAGGAACGAAAAAGCCGCATCACTTGACATGAGCTGGCCCGAAGTAGTTACCCTGGCCTCCATCGTTGACAAAGAAACCAATAAGAATGATGAAAAGGCTACTATCGCAGGTGTATACATGAACAGGCTGGACAGGAACTGGCTGCTGCAAGCTGACCCAACGCTTGTATATGCATCAGGTGATTTCGGTCTTACCCGCGTGCTGAATATCCATAAAGAAATTGATTCACCATATAATACATACAAATATTCCGGTCTTCCCCCTGGTCCGATCTGTATCCCTTCCATTTCTTCTATCGATGCAGTGCTGAACAAAGAAGATCATGATTATCTTTTCTTTTGCGCCAAAGACGACCTGTCGGGATACCATGCGTTTGCCAGGTCCATCACACAGCATAACCGCAATGCCCGCAAATACCGCAAGGCTATTGAAAACCGATAACAGAAAACACTGATGCAGAGATTCGTCCTCATCATACTGCTGACACTGTTTAGCTTGCACATCATTGGTCAGGACGACAGCACTACTGTAAACCGCAAGAGGCTTAATTTCCTGATCATCGGAGGTGCGGCTGTTTATACAGGAACTATGATTGGCCTGTACCAGGCCTGGTATAAGGATTATCCGCAATCTTCCTTTCACTTTACCAACGATGGCAATGAATGGATGGGAGTTGACAAGATTGGCCATGCAACAACTTCATACTGGATAGGCAGGATAAGCTATGAAGCTTTTCGCTGGTCCGGTGTAAAAGAGCGACATGCCGTATGGATTGGAGGTTCTATGGGCCTGGTCTTCCTGACTACAATAGAGATCTTCGACGGCTTTTCCGCTGAATGGGGAGCCTCTGTAAGCGACATGGTGGCCAATGTTGCCGGCGCAGGCCTCTTTATTGGCCAGCAGCTGGGCTGGAAAGAACAACGCTTCCTGCTAAAGTTTTCCTACCATCCGACAGATTATGCACATTACCGCCCTGATGTACTTGGAGAAACATGTATTGAAAGGGTGCTCAAAGACTATAACGGACAAACCTATTGGCTGTCAGGCAACATTCATGCATTCCTGCACAAAGAATCGAAATTCCCCAGGTGGCTGAACGTTGCTGTAGGCTATGGCGCAAAAGGTATGACAGGGGGCAGTGAAAACGTAACAGAATACGAGGGTGAGCCTATACCCGAGTTTCAACGCACCAGCCAGTATTTCCTCACCCTTGACGTAGACCTGACACGAATCCGTACCCGCTCGAAATTTCTGAAAGGGGTCTTTACCTTACTGGGATTTATAAAAATACCCTTGCCAACATTGGAATATAATGCAGAAAACAATTTTGTATTCCATTATCTGTATTTTTGACCCATGCAAGAACACAAAACCATTTTCTGGGATTGGAACGGAACACTTCTGGATGACACATATGTATGCATCGACGCCATGAATGTCCTGCTCAGAGACCGTAAGTTGAATGAGCTGAATGAAGTCACATACAGGGATATATTCACCTTCCCTGTCAGGGATTATTATGCGAAAGCAGGCTTTGATTTCTCAAAGGAAGCATTTGAAATACCGGCCATTGAATTCATCGAAAATTACGACGGGATGGTGAAGACTGCGGGTATTTTTGAGGATGCAATAGAAACACTTGAGGCCTTTAAGAGAGAAGGATATACCCAGATGATCCTGTCCGCTATGCAAAACGAATTCCTTAATGACCTGGTCAGGTCACATAAGATCGATCATTACTTCAGCAAAATATCCGGCATCGAAGATCATTATGCAGCAGGCAAGGTAGACAATGCACGAAAGCTCATCGCCGAACTGGAAGGCCGGGGAGGAGAAATGATCATGATAGGCGACACCATTCACGACCATGAGGTGGGCCATGCCCTGGGCCTACGGGTGATCCTGGTATGTCGTGGACATCAGTCGGAAGCACGACTACGCGAAACAGGGCGCGAACTTGCACACAATTTTAAAGAGGTTATTCATCTTGTCAAAGCATAAAACCCAATATGAAGCGCGTTAAAAAAGTCGAAGAAGTCATTAACAGCCAGGTCATCAAAGCGGGGAGTGTGATCTACACAGCAGGAAATGCTGCCACACCTCAGATATTGCTGAACCATATCGCCCGTGATACATCCATTACCGGTGTAGACATGTTGAGTATTCTATTACTTGGCGACATTGCAGCTCTGTTTTCCAAAGAAGCTTGCAAAAGGATTACACACAGGATCATCTTCAGTGGTGAACACTCACGCGAGGCGATGAACAATGGACGTGCCACCTACCAGCTGATGCACCTGTCGGATATACCGAGGCAATTGAGCCAGAATATCAAGCCAAACATTGTATTTCTTCAGGTAAGTGGACCGGACAATGGAGGAAACTACAGCTTCGGCACCACTGTTGAAGGTGTGAAGGCGGCTGTTGATTCTGCCAGGGCCAACAATGGGGTCGTGATAGCAGAATGCAACAAGAGGATGCCATTTGTGCTGGGAACTACCCTGCACGGCTCCGAGATAGACTATCTTCTGGAGGTTGACTATGCCCTCCCGGTGAGCCCGGTGCATGAGCCCGATGAGCGTGCCAACAGGATAGGGAAGCTGATCTCTGAGTTATTTATTAAAGACGGGAGTACGCTGCAATACGGAATTGGTGAAGTTCCTGAGGCCGTAACAACGGCTATTATTGAAAAAGGAGTAACGGACCTGGGCATCTATACCGAGCTCTTCTCTGATGCCATGAGAACCCTGGTTGATAAGGGCATTGTAAATAATCGTTTTCTGCGGAATAACTTTGCCGTTTCAAGTATTTTTCTTTCCGGAGATGCTGAAGGCTATGAATGGTTACATTTCAACAGTTCTGTGCAAAGCAGGCCCTGTAACCAGACTAACAACGTGAAGTACATCTCAGCGCAGCCGAAAATGACTGCCATCAACTCAGCCATGGGAGTCGACCTGCATGGGAATATCTGGGCCGATTCTCTGGATGCACGCAAGATCTACAGTGGCATCGGGGGACAGGCCGACTTTCTGAGGGGCTCATATCTTTCCGAAGGAGGAACTCCCATCATTGCGATGAAGTCAACTACGGATAAAGGACACCATAAGATCATGGACAAATGCCCGGAGGGGATTACAACGACAGCCATCCCAGCTGACCCGGTTGTGATCGTAACTGAATATGGGGTCTTCAATCCCAGGGGGCTGAATATTACCGAACATGCCATTGGCATCGCTCACCTGGCTGCACCGGAACAACGTGACCGCTTACTAAAAACTATTTTCGAAAGCACTGCCTTTCATAAGCCCAGTCAGGCACTAAAAGAGTCAAGTCCAAAGGGATTTGTAGCTTACGACAGGGTGTTCAATTAAATTTGGGGAATTGTATTATTGTTCTTCCGGTAAGATGGTCTCCTTCAGGTTACCTCTGATATATCTTTCTTTTTTCGTCAATATGCCACCTTCATCGTAATACATCCACATGCCATTCTTTAAACCATGCTCGTACATACCGGAAACTTCAACGAAGCCTTTCTGATAATAGATCATCATCAGGCCCTCCAGCTGATCATCGACGTATGAGGCCTTAAGTTTTAGCTTTTCATCGGTGAAATAGCGTTTCCATTCACCATGCTTCAGGCCAGCCTTATAGGGTATCTCCTCAGCAATGGCGCCCGTAGGGAAATAATTGATAACTGTACCTTCCAGCAATCCGTTTTCGTAATACTCCGTCGACAAAAGAACGCCGTCATAATCACTATAATATACCCAGGTGCTGTCCTTTTTCTTGTTCAGGTAATTACCTTCAGCCATGATGCGCCCATTGTTGTGAAAAACCTTGGTTCGCGATCTCCTGCTCTGGTCGTCTATCTCTGAAACAGCCTTGATCTTACCATCTTCATAATAGTACTTAAAAGTACCAACAGGCTTATTATCAAGGAATTCCCCTTCGAATTTTATCAGACCATTTACATCGTAAGCTTTCCAATAGCCCTGCCTATGTCCATGCTTATCAACCTTATTGATGTCTTTATTCACCAGCTCCTGACCGGAAACCAGAAAGGCCAGAATGGTAAGAAATGAAAAGAGAAAGACTTTTTTCATACTGTAATTTATAAGGTTAACGCTGTATGGTCCGTTTTATTTAAGCAAGGTTAAAATTGCTTATTTTTGTGTCAAAATTACTAATTCTGACATATCTGTGAACACTTACTCCTCCCGCTTGCTCGAACAATGTGTAAATGAGCTGTCGCGACTGCCCGGAATCGGCAGAAAAACTGCTTTACGGCTGGCCCTGCACCTGCTTAAGCAAGAATATGTTACCGTAGAAAGGCTAACGGAAGCCATCACAGATATGAAAGACAATATTAACTATTGCAAAGTATGCAATAATCTCTCCGACGGTGAGGTGTGCCAGATCTGTGAGAACCCCAAAAGGGATCATGGAATGGTTTGTGTAGTTTCTGACATACGGGACATCCTGGCAATAGAGAAAACGGCACAGTTTGGCGGGGTTTACCATGTTTTAAACGGGATCATCTCCCCTATCGATGGCATCGGACCCAATGACCTCAACATCGATCCCTTAATACAACGTGTTAGAGAGAGTGAAGTTCGTGAGATTATCTTCGCACTTTCCAGCACCATCGAAGGGGATACCACCAGCTATTATATCTTTAAAAAAATCAGCGAGCACAACATTTCAGTGAGCACGATTGCAAGAGGGATTTCCGTTGGCGACGAACTTGAATACGCTGATGAAGTTACTCTTGGAAGGTCGATCATGAACCGTATGCCCTACGAAAGCGGGTTAAAATAAAGTCAGGGGTTCGTCTTCTTCATTTTTATTATCATCCGTATCATCCCCCTCTTCAATATCTATAGCAGCCATGTTGTCATTCGATACTCGATACTCGATACTTGATACTCGATCTTCGGTCTTCGATCCTCGGTCTTCGTTCTTCAGTCCCCGGTTTTCCTCCACCTCTTCTTCCTCTTCATGATAGATTGTATCCTCAAACTCATCCTCGAAACCTTCACCAAACAGATCCAGCTGGTTTTCAGTAGCATAATATTCCTCAGGCACGTCATCAGCGAAATTACTGATGTACTTCCTGATCATTTTCTTTATGAGCTTGTTCGGTGTAGTTTTGCGGGCGTGGCAGTAGTTGATCAGGGAGCGTTTTTGTCGATATGACAGGCGGATACGAACCTCGCTATATCTGACCTTCTTCCTTTTTTTGGGTCTGCCGTTGGCCATGCTTGATGATTAATTATGACCAAATTACTAAAATTCCGGGGCAGCTTAAGTCAGGGTTTGTATTTTGTTAATAACTTCATGAGCCAGTTGATCTGCCAATTTAGCGGAAGCACTTTCAGCATAGATCCTTATGATGGGTTCTGTATTTGACTTTCGAAGATGTACCCATGAATCATCGAAAATGATTTTCAATCCATCAACTGTGATGCATTCGTGCTGCGAGTATGCCTTCCCGACAGCCTCGATGACTGCATCCACATCGATCTCCCGTTTGAGTTCAATCTTATTTTTAGAAATGAAGTAATCAGGGTATGATGCACGTAAAGCAGAACAGGAAACATCTTTCTTCGCCAGGTATGTCAGGAATAATGCGATACCGACAAGTGCATCCCTTCCATAGTGCAATTCCGGATAGATTACTCCACCGTTTCCTTCTCCTCCGATCACCGCATCCACCTCTTTCATCAGGTTTACGACATTCACTTCGCCCACGGCAGAGGCAAAATACTTCCCTCCTGCCTGTTCCGTAACATCTTTCAAAGCAGCTGTCGATGAAAGGTTGGAAACCGTATTTCCGGGCCTGGCATTGAGGATATAATCTGCCACAGCAACCAGGGTATATTCTTCTCCGAACATATCGCCTTTCTCAGTCAGGATAGCAAGACGGTCCACATCAGGATCAACAACAAAACCCAGGTCGGCACCTTCTTCTTTTACCGTTTCAGCAATATCCTTCAGGTTTTCAGGAAGAGGTTCCGGATTATGTGGAAAGTGGCCTGTTGGCTCGCAATATAGCTCTGTTATTTGCTTTACGCCCAGGGCCTTGAGCAAAGGTGGGAGGGCAATCCCTCCGGTAGAATTGACACAATCTAATACCACATGAAAACTCCTTTTGCTGATCATTTCAACATCTACCATAGGCAGGTCCAGGATAGCATCGATATGCTCCTGAATGGCCCTTTCATCTTCAGCATAATTCCCCAGATTTTCTACCTCCGGGTAATCGATGGCATTGGTTTCAGCGATTTCTAGTACATAAGCCCCATCATCTGCAGATATAAATTCCCCTTTGCTGTTTAAAAGCTTCAGCGCATTCCACTGCCCCGGGTTGTGACTGGCGGTGAGGATGATCCCTCCCTGGGCCTTTTCCGAAACGACTTTCATCTCAACCGTTGGTGTCGTCGACAGGCCAACATCCAGCACATCCACCCCCATTCCCATCAGTGTGCCACAAACGAGTTTGTTTACCATATCTCCGGATGTGCGGGCATCTCTTCCAACTATAAATTTTTGCTTTTCTGTATGCTCAGCTTCAGCGATAAAAGTGGCAAAAGCCGACACAAACTTCACGATATCAATGGGTGTGAGGCCCTGGCCGGGGGCACCCCCGATGGTGCCACGAATACCCGATATGGATTTGATGAGAGTCATAAATTTCACGATTGTTTCCGACAAAGATATGGAAAGAAGACAGAAGTCAGTGATCAGAAGAGTGCACCTTCAATTCTACAGCTATGCGGGATGAAAAAAAACCGTATTTTTGTCGCGTTAGAATAAGCAGAATTATAAGGCAATCCATGACAGAAGAATTTCAGCCATACAATGTAGACGAGCTCATTGAGCGTTTTGAGGAAATGGTCGAAAAAGAAGAAACTTATTTCTTCGATGTCGATCAGTTTGAGGCCATCATCGACCACTACTTTGAACGCAATGAGGTTAGCATGCTCAAGACTGCCGTACATTACGCTATGGAACAGTATCCTGGTAACACCATGGTTCATCTGAAAAGGGCCAGGCTGCTGATGCTTCAGGGTAAATATAAAAGGGCCCTCAAGCTCCTCAGCGACCTGGAAGAGATAGAGCCCGCCAATACAGAAATATTTTATACCAAAGCCTCACTTTACAGTTTTCAAAAACAATATAAAGAGTCTGTACGGGAGTATGAAAAGGCCCTTTTAGCCGGTGAGGACCCCGACGATATATATATCAGCATCGCTTTCGAATACGAGAACATGGGCGACTATGCCATGGCCATCAAATACCTGAAAAAGGTATTGAGGATCAATCCCATGCACGATGCGGCCATCTATGAACTCTCATTTTGTTTTGAGATTGACAACAGGCTGGAGGAAGCGGTTGATTTTTTCGACCTGTTCCTTAGCAGCTATCCATATTCTAAAACTGCATGGTTTAATCTGGGGATTGCCTACAACCAGCTGGACCTCTATGAGAAGGCTGTTGAAGCCTATGATTTTTCCATCGCTATCGAGCCCGGTTTCTCATCTGCTTACTTTAATAAAGCCAACTCCCTTGCCAATCTCGATCACTACCAGGCAGCCATCAGGGTATATCGGGAAACCTTTGAGCATGAAGAGCCCGAGGCGATGACATACTATTATATCGGCGAGTGCTATGAAAAGATGAAAAAGTACGAGCAAGCGCTGAAAGAGTACCAGCAAGCTATTGATGTGGACGACAAACTCTCGGAAGCCTGGATGGGAGCAGGTATCGCCAAAGACGAGCTCGGAAATACCATGGAAGGCATCGAGTTTATGGAGAAGGCCATTAAACTTGAAGATATCAACCCTGAATACTGGTACATTCTGGGTGACACACAGGTAAAGGCAGGCTTTCACGACAAAGCCAAGCTCTCTTACGGGAAGGTATGTGAGCTGGATCCGCTTAATCCTGATGTGTGGGTAGATTATGCTGAACTCTATACCAGGGAAGGCATCCTTGATGAAGGTATTGCTCTACTTAACAAAGGCATTGAAGCTGATCCGAGAAATGCATCTATAATGTACCGTAAGGCGGTGTACCTGATAAAACAGGGAAAGACGAAAGAAGCCTATGCCACTATAGAAAATGCCTTAAGTATCGACTTCGCTAAACATACCGAGATATTCGAATATATGCCGCTCCTGAAGGAAGACACCCAAATTGTAAGCATGATAGAGATGCATAAGGTGGATAAGAGGAAGTAGGCGGTAGAGAGTAGGCAGTAGGCAGAAGGCAGAAGGCAGAAGGCAGAAGGCAGAAGGCAGAAGGCAGAAGGCAG
>JAOZTN010000054.1:0-10852 GCA_029942245.1 Bacteroidales bacterium
TTTTTTTTCATGTTTGTTGTTTTTATAGGTTTGGACACCATAAATTTAACAAACAATTTACCGCCTCCGAAAGGGGGCGGTTTCGTTCAACGATTTGGCTATGCGTAGTTTGGGGTTTTGAAACGATTAATTTTCAATTTGCCACTAATTTTATTTAACGCTAAGAGTATCAATATTAGCACATTACCCAAATTACGTATAGCCTTTGTTGTATGCCGTTATTCTACTTCAACAAGAATTTTATTAATTTTCCCTGTAAATTTAGTTTCTTCAGGACCATAACCAATCCCTTCAGCAACTGGTGTTTGGTTATCTAAACCAACATCAGCAGTTTCATCAGCAGAGAAAATATTTGGTTGTGTTTTTTCTACACGTCCTTTAGCAACTTCTTTTCCATCTACATAAATAGTTAATAGTCCTCCTTTACCAAGACCATCACCATCATAAACAAAATCAAATTTAACTTTTACAGTTCCTTTTGTTAAGGCTTCTTCACTTGAAATAACATACCTATCTAAACCTAAGAAATTATAGGTAAATTCAGGTTTCCCATCTTTCATATATGCAGACCAACCGCCAAAACGCCCACCTTGTGAAAGAATAACTCCTTTAGCTCCATCTTTTGGGATGGTTAGGTCAGCTGTTACAGAAAATGATTTGTTTTTAATATTCATGAAAGTATTTTCCATCATACCTTCCATTCCCTCATACAAATTCAATGTTTTACGATTCCCTAATAGATTAGGTCTTCCTGCTATTTCTGCATTAGTTCTTTCAATGGTTCTGTCGTCAATAGGTAGTACATGATATTTTTGTGCTTGCCACATAAATAAGCTTTTCATTTCTTCCAATTTCTCAGGATACTTTGATGCTAAGTTGTTGGTTAAACTAAAATCTTCCTTCACATTGTATAAATCCCAAACATCATCCTCTAAATTCGGCAAGTTATTATTTTCCCAAGGGGCACGATGAATAGTCCGAGCAAACCAACCGTTATTGTAAAGTGCTCTATTTCCAAACATTTCAAAATACTGAATGGTATGTCGTTCAGCAGCATCTTTATGGTTGGCTGTATAAGCTAAGCTTGTTCCCTCCATTGGTATTTGAGGTACTCCATTTACAACCTTAGGTTCTGGCAATCCAGCAACTTCTAATACTGTTGGTGCTATATCAATTACGTGACAAAACTGGGTTCTAATTCCATTTTTTTCAGAAATACCTTTAGGGTAATGAATAATCATTCCATTACGAGTACCACCAAAGTCAGAGGCAACTTGTTTTGTCCAAGTAAATGGAGCGTCAAAAGCAACAGCCCATCCTGCAGCCATATGAGGAAAAGTATTCTCTAATCCCCAGTCATCCATTAATGGAAGGAGGTCTTCTACTTTTTCTTCTACGCCATTAAAATAAGTCATCTCATTGTACATACCAACCATACCACCTTCGGCACTGGTTCCATTATCTCCAGCTATAAAAAATATTAAAGTATTATCCATTTCGCCAATTTCTTCAATGGCATCTATCAATCTTCCAATTTCGTAGTCTGTCATTTCCATAAAACCAGCAAATACTTCTGCTTGACGTGCAAATAATTTTCTTTCATTGTCCGTTAACTTGTTCCAATCTTTAATATCTTCTGGTTTTGGTGCTAAATTGGTGTTTTCAGGAATAATCCCTATAGATTTCATTTTTTTTACGGTAGCTTCACGTACTTCATCCCATCCTTTATCAAATTGTCCTTTGTATTTGTCAGACCATTCTTTAGATACGTGATGTGGAGCATGAACTGCACCAGTTGCAAAATACACAAAGAAAGGTTTTTCAGGAGTCATTGATTGTTGAGCTTTTATCCAATTAATGGCTTGATTTGTCATGTCAGTTGTAAAATGGTAGTTATCCATTTTAGGAGGATTTATTTTCTTAGTTCCGTCATAAATTAACGGTGCCCATTGGTCGGTTTCGCCACCAATAAACCCATAAAACTTATCGAACCCTTGTCTAGTAGGCCAACGGTCGAAAGGGCCAGAAACGCTTGTTTCCCAAGCTGCTGTTTCGTGCCATTTACCAAAAGCTGCTGTACTATATCCGTTTAATCTAAGCATTTCTGCTAACGGAGCTACACTTGGCGATAATGCACCTGTGTTTCCTGGATATGCTGTTGCAGTTTCCATTATAGAGCCTGTATTACATGTATGATGATTTCTACCTGTTTTTAAAGCCATACGTGTTGGTGAACAAAGTGCAGTAGTATGCATGTTGTTATATTTCAAACCATTAGATGCTAATTTATCCATGGTAGGTGTTTTGATAGGTCCACCAAAAGTAGTGGTAGCTCCAATACCTAAATCATCAATTAAAATGATAACAACATTAGGTGCGTCTTTTGGTGCTGTCACCTTAAAAGGGGCAGGAGGTGTTGTGTTACGAACATCTAATTCTGTGTAAGTTTTAGCTTCTGGCTCTACTATAGGTAGAATCTCACGATTAATGTTTTCTTGAGCATATGATGCAGTCGTAAGTATGACTGCCATAGCTAATGTGCTTAATAAAGATTTTTTTTGTTTCATTTTTTCTAGTTTAATTAATATTTCACTTGATTTAAGTTCCTGAATTCAGGTTCTATTTTCCTAATGGCATACTCGTTTATACCTTAAACTTTTGATATGCTTAACATCCTGTGAAGGAAGCAAACGTAAAAAAGCGGTTTTTTATATTGCTTTTATATTTTTCAAATGTCATCGAATGGACTGATTACTTTCTGTATGGTCCTTGTACTGATGTGTGTATATATTTCTGTTGTCTTACTACTCTTATGACCTAATAATTCCTGTATGATCCTGATGTCGTATCCGCTTTCATGCAAGTGTGTTGCATAACTATGACGCAACATATGCACTCCTCCTTCAGTTGTAACTCCTGAGCGCTGCCTGGCACGCTGAAAGATTAGATTTATACTCGTACCCGAATATCTGCCACCCTTTTGCCCCTCAAACAGGTAATGCTTTGGTTTGTACAACTGATAGTATCCTCTTAGTAAAATTAGTACATTTTTTGATAAACCCACTATCCTGTCTTTTGCACCCTTTGAATTGTTAATGCGGATCAACATCCTTTTTGAATCTATATCATCAATCTGCAAATTAACCAATTCATTCCGCCTTAAACCAGCTGAATAGATCAAACTTAATATTGCCTTATGCTTAATGTTTTTAATCGACCCTAAAACCGTTGAAACTTCTTCCTTCGATAATACTTTTGGTAAATAATTACCTTTCCTCGGCCGCTCTAACTCCTTTAATGCAAAATTGATTCCAAGCATCTTCATATAAAATAACTTGATCGAATTGATCATCTGGTTCTGGTAACTGGCCGACAATCCTTTCCCAATCACATAGTAATAGTTAAACTCTTCAATGTCTCTTATCCTTATGTCCTTAATATCTTTTTCCGGAAAATAATCAAGAAAAACCTCCAGCATTGAAGTGTATGTCTTTATCGTCTGATCTGCATACCTGCGCTGACGCATCCAGTCCCTAAAATGAATAATATAATGTTTCTTATCTTCAACGTGTAGTGTGGTCATGGCAATCCCTCCTTTTATACTCATTAATACAAAAAGAAGGAAAATGTCACAATAAACCCGGGCTTTTGTAGGTGCGAGGGAAGGGGTTTGAAGGCTGAAAAGCGAAAAATGAAATAAGAAGAGCGAAATCAGATATTGATAATTGATAAATAAAAATAACTCAACACGCAACACCCAACACTCAAAACTTAAAGAAGTATCTTTGCAGCATGTCGAATAAGCGCATCGCATTTCAAACCTTTGGCTGTAAGCTCAACTTTGCTGAAACATCTACCATAGCAAGGCAGATGAAGGAAGAGGGTTATGAGGTGGTTGGACATAAAGAGGAGGCTGAAGTTTATGTGATCAACTCCTGCGTGGTGACGGGAAATGCGGAGAAGAAATGCAAGGCAGCCATCCGGCAGGCAAAAAGGCGAAACCCTGATGCTAAAGTAGCGGTGATTGGATGCTTTTCACAGATGGGTGAAGAGGAACTGTCGAAGATGGATGAGGTCGATCTTATTGTTGGCAATGAAGAGAAGTTCATGCTGAAAGATTATCTCAAAAATGAGATATATACCGGTGCCTGTCACTCTTATGTAGGCGATATCAACAAATCAGATGTATTCATACCTTCCTGGTCGAGCGGCGACCGCACACGGTCTTTCCTGAAGATACAGGATGGATGTGATTATTTCTGCACCTATTGTACCATCCCCTTTGCCCGCGGAAGAAGCAGGAGTGCCAGCATTGCCGACACCATCCTGACTGCAAAAGAAGTTGCATCTGCCGGTATGCGGGAGATCATCCTGACGGGTGTGAATATTGGTGACTTTGGCAAACAGCATGAAGAAAGCTTTTTTGACCTGATCAAAGCACTGGACAAGGTAGAGGGCATCGACAGGATCAGGATATCATCCATCGAACCGGAATTACTAAATGAGGAGATGATCATGCTCATGGCTTCATCAGAAAAGTTCCTGCCCCACTTCCATATACCCTTGCAATCAGGTTCTGACAAGATCCTCGACCTCATGAAGCGCAAGTACAAACGGGAAGTGTTTGCACAAAGGATCTCTGAGGTCAAGAAACACATGCCCCATGCCTGTGTTGCAGCAGATGTGATCATTGGCTTTCCTGGTGAGACGGAAGAAGATTTTCAAGACACCTATGACTTCATTGAAGGCCTGGATATCTCATATATGCATGTATTTACTTACTCTGAGCGTCCGGGAACAAAGGCAGCCTCTCTCAGCGGGAAAGTGATCAACAAGGAGAAAAGGGAGCGAAGCAGGATACTGCACAAACTTTCAGAACAAAAGAAAACAGCATTTTACCGGGAACATATCGGCAGCACAAGGCTTGTGCTTTTCGAATCTGACAATTTGGGAGGATATATGCATGGGTTTACCGGAAACTACCTGAAGGTGAAAACACTATTCAGGGAAAAATTTATCAATAAAATCGTTTCTGTTCAGCTGGATGAACCGGGCGATGACGGAAACTTTCTGTATACTCCCAAATAAACAATTACTTATGGACCTGGCATCATTAAACCAAAAAGTGAATACCCTTTGCAGGCTTGTTGGTGAATATATGGCCGGGGAGCAGCATACTCTTTCCGGGCAAGACATCGACACAAAAGGCTTACATGATTATGTGACTCACGTAGACAAGAATTCCGAGAAAATGCTGGTAGATGGACTGGAGAAGCTCCTTCCCGGTTCCGGTTTCCTTGTTGAAGAAAATACGGTTGAAAACAGCGGGGAGGAATACACCTGGGTCATAGATCCGCTGGATGGCACAACAAACTTCATTCACCAGCTACCCACTTTCTCTATCAGCGTGGCTCTGATGAAAGGGCAAAAAGTGATTATGGGAACGGTTTACGACGTGAAAGCCCGGGAATGCTATTATGCCCACGAAGGAGGCCCGGCATACATGAACGGTGAAGAAATCCATGTTTCTGAAACTAAAAAGCTGGATGAATCATTACTGGCCACAGGCTTTCCATATAATGACTTCAGTCGTCAGGAAGAATACCTGAAGGTGCTGGCCTATTTCATGAAAAATACCAGGGGCATCAGACGCTTTGGCTCAGCTGCCATCGACCTGGCCTGGGTGGCCTCCGGCCGCTTCGACGGCTTCTGGGAATACAGCCTGAAGCCATGGGATGTAGCTGCCGGAGCATTTATCGTACAACAGGCCGGAGGGACGGTCAGCGACTTCAAAGGCGGAAATAACTTTATCCATGGAGGAGAGATCATCTGCGGAAATCCGGTTATACATGATGAAATTATTGAAGTCGTGAAGAAATTCTTTTAATTTTACACAACAATCCATGCACCATGATAAAGACATTTCAATTATTATTGCTTTCTTTTCTTTTGCCGGTATTCTGTATAGGGCAGACCGACAGCACTGAAAAGACTACCCTAGTTTATAAATTCGACATTAAGGAGCAGATCGCACCTCCTGTGGTCAGGACTACACAGAAAGCTTTTAAGGAGGCCGAGGAAAGAGGTGCTGAGATCATACTGATCCATATGAATACCTATGGCGGGCTGGTGGATGCCGCTGACTCTATCAGGACAAAGATCCTGAATTGCGACATCCCTGTGTATATTTACATCGATAACAATGCGGCCTCAGCAGGGGCATTGATCGCCATCGCCTGCGACAGCATATATATGGCTCCTGTGGCCAGCATAGGTGCGGCCACTGTGGTTGACCAGAGCGGAAAGCCCGTACCGGATAAATACCAGTCGTATATGCGATCATGGATGCGCGCCACTGCAGAAGCTACCGGTCGTGATCCTGACATCGCACAGGCCATGGTTGATCCCGACATTTATATAGAAGATATTATTGATACCGGCAAAGTACTGACCTTCACAACTAGTGAAGCCATCCAACATGGATTCTGTGAAGGAAGGGTAGAAAATATTGCCGAACTGATGGACGACGCCCATATCCCCAGGTACGAGATCATCACACATAAAAAGACCGGAGCAGACAAGATCATCGGATGGCTCATCAACCCCATGGTAAGCGGGATTCTCATTATGATCATTATCGGGGGCATCTATTTTGAATTGCAGAGCCCCGGGGTTGGATTTCCGCTGGTGGCCTCTATCATTGCCGCCATGCTTTATTTCGCCCCGCTATATGTGCAAGGCCTTGCCGACCATTGGGAGATCGTGATGTTTGTGATCGGGGTGATCCTGATCATAGTTGAGGTGTTTGCCATCCCGGGCTTCGGGGTGGCCGGAATATCGGGCATCATTTTCGTGATCGCCGGACTTAGCCTGAGTATGATCGGAAATGTAGGACTGGACTTCTCAGGGGTCGGCTTCGAAGTGGGAGCCACGGCCTTTTTCATTGTGATCATTGCCATTTTCCTGGCTTTGATAGGGTCGTTCTGGATAAGTAAAAAGCTATTTACAACAACTATCTTCGGACACCTGGCTCTGGAAGCTGAGCAATTAAAAACGGAAGGATTTTCAACTTCCAACGTGAAGTATAAAAGTATGCTTGGGAAAAAGGGCGTTGCCTGGTCGGTGCTCCGTCCTGCAGGAAAGGTTAGCATCGAAGGTGATGTATTTGACGCCACAGCCATGACCGGTTACATTGAAAAAGGAGATGAGATTGAGGTTGTTAAATATGAAACAGGGCAGCTGTTTGTCATAAAAATATGACAAACAGATATTCGATATCAGATATTCGAAATTCGAAGTATTCTACATGATAAAGCAGATGAGCGATGTTATTGCGCAATACTAACCGAACTATTCTATCTCTTCTTATTGTAATATCCGGCCTGTTCGTCGATGCTCAGACTGATCAAAAAAATGTCGTGGCCTTTCGTACTCCCGTAGCCCCGAAGATCGATGGCAAGCTGAATGAGATGGCCTGGCGGGACGCTGTTCCGGCAAAAGATTTCATTCAAAACGAACCCTATAATGGGGCAGCCCCCGGGCAGCCCACCGAGGTCAGGATCATGTATGACGACAGGGCTATTTATATCGGTGCCATGATGTACGACAGTGCACCGGACAGCATCTACCGGCAACTTGGCGAAAGGGATGATAGTGACGTTAATGCCGACCTGTTCGTTGTAGGCATTCTTCCTTATAATGACGAGGTGAATGTTTTTGAATTCCAGGTGACAGCATCCGGGGTCGAGATCGACATCAAGAGTGCTGCCAATTACGGCGACCGTAGCTGGGACGCCATATGGAAGAGTGCGGTGGAGATCAACGACAGTGGCTGGATCGCTGAATTCGAGATCCCTTTTGCTGCCATCCGCTTCCCGAAAACAGAGGTGCAGGAGTGGGGTATTAACATGGGGCGGAATATAAAAAGATACCGTGAGTGGTCGTCATGGAACTACATCGACAATACCCTCGACGGTATTTGGAACCAATCCGGCACCTTAACAGGCATCGAGAATATAAAGCCTCCCCTCAGGTTGTTTTTTATACCCTATGTGGCAGGATACACAGAAAATGCAGCTGAAAGTGAGACATGGGCCTATTCCTATAACTATGGGATGGACATGAAGCTCGGCCTCAGCGAAAGTTTCACCCTCGACATGACCCTGATCCCCGACTTCGGCCAGGTACAGTCTGATGACAAGATCGTGAACCTCTCCCCCTTCGAGGTGTATTACCAGGAAAGGAGGCCTTTCTTTACTGAGGGAACTGAACTTTTCGAGCGCGGTGATATATTTTATACCCGCAGGGTAGGTGGAACACCTGATGGCTATTGGGACATAAAAGATTCGTACACTTCCGGGGATATTGTTAAAAACCCGGAAGAGATTCAGCTTTTGAATGCAACCAAAGTGTCCGGGCGTAACAGGAAAGGGACAGCCATTGGTGTTTTAAACGCAGTAACCTCCAACACTCATGCGCACGTAATAGATTCGACCGGAACGGAACAAATAATACTCACCGATCCGGCCACGAATTATAATATGCTGGTCTTTGACCAGGTCCTGAAAAACAGCTCCTATATCAGCCTGTACAATACCAACGTTTACAGGGGCAGGAACCGCTATATCGCCAATGTTACCGGATCGGAGTTTCAATTCAAGACAAAGGATAACATGTGGAGCGCAGGCGGCCAGGTGAATGTCAGTCAGAAGTATCACCCTGATGGCAAGCCTGAATTTGGTTACCTGTATGCTGTAGAAGCAGGAAAGATCAGCGGAAACTTCAGGTTTTTATACGAGCATGAAACTCAAAATGACACCTACGACATCAACGACATGGGCTTCAACCGCAGGAATAACCGTTTCGATAATGATATTGAGTTTGAGTACAATATCTATGACCCTGTAGGCCCCATTATCAGTATGCACAATGAAATCGGTTTGTATTATGATATGCTTTATGCTCCCAGGGAATTTGTATCATTCGACACACGATTTCGTAACAGGACAACCTTTACCAATTACATAACAACAGGGTTTCATCTTCATCTTTCGCCTGTGGAAAGCCGCGACTACTATGAACCAAGGGTGGATGGGTGGATGGTAAAGAGGCCCCCCGTCTGGGGTATAGGCGGATTTTTCTCGCCTGATTACAGGAAGCGCTTTATTGTGGATGTGGGAGGAGGATACTGGGCCGCAAGCGAATATGGCCAATCGGGGTACTACTTCTCGCTGAAACCGAGGTTCAGGGTCAGTGACAGATTCACCATCAGGCTTGAATTGGAGTATGATTTTGACTGGAATAGCCTGGGTTATGTTACTGATTCGATCGACAGCAATGGAGAAGAAAAGATCATTTTCGGCGCAAGGGACATTCAAACCATAGAAAATATTCTTAGCATGCAATACATATTCACCAGGAATATATCCCTTTCACTCCGTGCCAGGCATTACTGGATTACCGTTGAATACGACAGGTTTTATGACCTTCAGAAAGATGGCGACCTGATCGGAAACACGTATTCGGGGGATCATGATTTTCTCGTAAATGCGTTTAATGTGGACATGGTCTTCCGGTGGATCTTTGCCCCGGCCAGCGAGCTGCTGTTCATCTGGAAAAATAATATCTTCAACGAGAAGAATGAAGTTGCCAGAGATTATTTTGACAATCTGCGCTATACTTTTAACTCACCCATGGGAAACAGCTTCTCCCTGAAGCTGCTTTATTACCTGGATTACCAGAAGTTGAAGAGGAAGAATAGGACGGGGTCCTAGGGGCTGGATGCTGGATACCCGCCTTCACTTCGTTACGGACGGGCAAGCTGGATGCTGGTTGCTATTTCATTTCAATGCCCTGGCAAAATCTTTTGACACATAATTCTCATAGTGAGTACATACATGTGAGCCGAAGGCGATGGCTGTCTTCACTATATTGCCGAGTTCAGCAAGGGTCATATCCGGAAGCGTTCGTTCCGAACGGTATAACTCATAGATCAGCCCGGCATTAAAGCTGTCGCCGGCGCCGATGGTGCTCAAGGTTTTCACCTCCGGTACTTCCAATTCCAATTTCCCCCGCGGGGAATAGATCTCTACCCCGACATTGCTTTTTGTGTAAATCAGGTATTGCCCTCCATATTGCTGAACCAATGTATAGGCATCCGCCCCAGCCTTTATGTCGAAAATAGTATCGAAATCCTCATCCGAGCCACGGATGATATGCGCCAGGCCCAGATTTTCATAGACCAGATCCCTCAAGTTTTCAATCTCATCCTTATGCGGACTACGAATGTTCGGATCATACAAAATAGTGACCCCTGCATCCCTTGCGGCCCTGACAAATGTGATCAATGCATGCCTAACTTCTTTCATCAGAGAATAAAACCCACCAAAAAGTAGAATGTCACCCTTCCTAAAGTCTGGCATATCAATCTCCAGGCGCTTTTCCGGATATTGTTTATAGAAAGAATAGCGCGCATCATTTTGCTCATTCAAAAAGGCAAGGGCTATGGGTGTTTTCCCGTTTTGATATCTGTAAAGAAGTGTTGTATCAACAGCATTCTCTTTCAAAAAGCCATCGATGATATCTCCTACCCCATCCGCAGCATATTCGCTCAGAAAAAATACAGGCAGGCCCAGCCTGCCGAGTGAAACCGAAGTATTCAGCATGGTACCGCCGGCCTTGGCTGTAACAGGTTCACCATTTTTAAAAATGATATCGTATACGGTTTCTCCTATGGCATAGATCGATCTCATATAGTCAAAGATAAATAAATTAGGTATGCGGTGCTTGATACGGGAGTACGAGATTACGGGAATACGAGATTACGGGAATACGAGATTACGGAAATACGAGA
>JAOZTN010000054.1:10952-16559 GCA_029942245.1 Bacteroidales bacterium
TACGAGATTACGGGAATACGAGATTACGGGAATACGAGATTACGGAAATACGAGATTACGGGAATATGGGAGTGCGGGAATACCCAACGCCCAATGCCTAATATAAAAAAAAGGGACGCCGATTCTCACCAGCATCCCTGTATATCAAATTAGATGTATGTCTTATTTAATGTGCTTTGAAAGGAATGCCTCCATGGCACGATAAAAATCGAAGCGATTTTCTTCATTGTGGAAACCATGGCCTTCATCGTCTTTAACCATGTATTCAACTTCAATTCCGCGATCTTCGAGTGCTTTCACGATCTGATCTGACTCATCGATGTTCACACGCGGGTCATTGGCTCCCTGGGCTACGAAGAGCGGGGTCATGATCTTGTCAGCGTTGAGGGCGGGTGATGTAGCCTCGAACTGAACCTTGTTATCTTCCGGGTTACCTACCATCTCATACATCATGTCGAGAAGTGGTTTCCAATATGGAGGAATGGTTTTTAAAAAAGTAAAGAGGTTGGAAACACCAACATAATCTACAGCAGCTGCATAGAGTGTCGGGGTTACTACGATACCTTGCAGGGTAGCATAGCCACCATAGCTTCCACCATAAATGGCAACCTTGTCCTTATCGGCAATACCTTCGTTGATAAGCCAGTAAACACCATCAGTGATATCATTCTGCATGCTGAGACCCCATTGTTTGAAAGAGGCTTCCCAGAAAGCACGTCCGTAGCCTGTCGATCCGCGGAAGTTCATCTGCAGAACAGCATATCCACGGTTGGCCAGAAACTGTACTTCAGGGTTGAATCCCCAGCTGTCGCGTGCCCATGGTCCGCCATGAACATTGATCACAACGGGAAGATCTTTTGCAGTTTCAGGAGTAAGCCCTAAGGGGAGGGTCAGGTAACCATTGATCACAAGGCCATCACGTGCTTCATATTTAACGGGGAATTGCTTGCCCATCACATTCTCATCGATCCAGGGGCTAACCTCGTGAATCTTCTCAATCTTGTCTTCCGTCACGTTATAGAGGTAATATGAACCTAATGAACGGTCGCTATAAGTACGAATAATGTACATATCCTCATTCTTGTTTGCTCCGGTAATAGCGATCTCATAATCACCCAGGTCTTGCTCAATACGTGCAAAAAGTTTTTTAGTCTGCTCGTCGAAGAAGTGACGTTCACGTTTCCAGGAAGTATAAGAAGCTGATGTTACCACTTTTCTTTTCCTTGAATAGTGAACACCGCTTACATCATACTCATCATTTTCATAAAGTACTTCAAGCTCTTTTCCGTTTGCAATATCAAAGAGCACGACGGCTGATTTATCACGTCCGAGATTAGATGTTGCATATACATGCTTATTTTCAAAGTCGAAGAAAGCGGGGCTGATCTCATCTTTAAAGCTTGTAGTCAGGACAGGCCTGAATTCTTCGTCTTCATTGTCACGGTACTGGATCTGTACATTCACACCATCAACAATGGCGAAAGCTGCACGTAACCTGCCTTCGTGGTCAGTCATCCATCCCTGGATGTTTCCGGGGTTCTCGGCCAGCATGGTCATCTCACCTGTCTTTATATTCAGACGGTAGGGGTCGAACACCTGGGCATTCCTTTTGTTGAGCCCGATGATCACTTCATCTGGAATGTCTTCGAGGTCATCAAGGATCTGTGTCCTGACATTTTCGAAACAAGTCAGACACTTCTGATTCTTGCCTGTACGGTCTACACCATAGAGGGCAAAATTTTCGTCACCACCATCATCTTTAAGATAAAGGATGCGGTTGTTGTTCGCCCAGAAATAACCTGCGATACTGCGATCGGTCTCACTTGTAAGCCTGGTAGCTTTTTTGCTTCCGATCTTTTGAACGAAAACATTCATCCTGTCCTCATAAGGGGCAGTATATGAAAAATATTTTCCGTCAGGTGAAATCTGGAAAGAGGTTTTTTCAGGATTCTTGAAAAAATCCTCCAGGGGAATCTGCTTTTGCGCCATTACATTAGAATTTACTAATACTCCTGCCAGGATGATCATGATCATTGCACCGGCACGAAGATTGAATAATACTTTCCTCATCATATTAATAGTTTAACATTTATAATAAAGCACAAAATTAAAACAATAAACCATAGTATCGATGATAATGCAGCTAGTTTCACTTTTAATTAACAAATGGCTGTTCCCGGTATACCAATGGCATTTTTAGCCATGAGATGTGAAAAAGTGGTGGAAAGCCGCTAATTTCAGCAAGTGTTTGTGCATATCATATGGGCCAGGTAAAGCAGGTAGAGGATAAAGAGAATGATCCCTACCAGTCTGGAAGTACGCCATTTACTCAAAAGGAAAAACAGCAAGAGGATGACAGAGGACCCCATAAGTATGCTCGTCGACATCACTAAGTTCCCGGTCAGCAGGTTTATCTTTTCCTTATAGATCAAAGCATACAACAGAAAAGGCAATCCCAGGCCGACAAGAATATCAAAGGTATTTGAACCGATGGCATTATTGATGGCCATCCCGGGTCTCCCCTGCCGAGCAACGATCACCGATGATATCAGATCAGGTACCGAGGTACCCACTGCTACGATGGTGATCCCTATCAGTATTTCCGGAACCCCCAGTGCTTCTGAAATGCCAACGGCAGCGCTAACAAGCAGCCAGCTGAGCAGGCTTATCAATCCAATAGAAATTATAAATGTCATGATCTGATAGCGGGCTGCCAGGCGATCAAATATATTCACCCGTGCGATCTTTCCATGAGAGAGCGCAGGTTCAGGACTATCATTTTTATTTGCTTCCCCTTCTATATCTTCATAAGGGAACAATCTTTTCCAGTAATATACTACGATCACATACACTACATATGTGGCCATCATCAGCAGGCCACTGAGCAGGTTAACTTCCCCTGAATGAAAAACATAGCCAATGATGAGGATGGCAATGATATAAAAAATGATATCCCTGAAAATAGGTTGCCAGACCAGCTTCGCTTTTCCCTTAATATACATAACCACCCCGGTGATAACCAATATGTTGAACAAAGCAGAGCCAACGATGGTACCTACACCTATGGCTTCATGATGGCCCGCCATAAGAATCGCAAACAGGGCAACAGCCAGTTCAGGTGCACTGGATCCTGCCGCCATCAGTGTTGATCCGGCCATATCGGAAGAAAGGCGCATCTTTTTCGACAGAAAATCAAGAGATTCGATGAAATATCGTTTCGAGATGACATGCATCGCCCCAAAGCTGAAGATGAGCAGAAGAAAATCTATGATAAGCAAGAATGGGTCCATATTCATTACAAAAGTACAAAAAACAGAGACCTGGCAGGTCAGTGACCTGCCAGGTCTCATTGAGGAGCGGAAAACGGGACTCGAACCCGCGACCTGCAGCTTGGGAAGCTGCTGCTCTACCAGCTGAGCTATTTCCGCATGCACGCAAATTTAATACCTTTAGTGCTGAAGTGCAAAAAATATATTTCCGTTATGATAGCAGTTATTAGTTCATATACACCATTTATAGGCTGAAAGGGTTGATCGGAAAGCTATCAATCCGTGAACTTGTCCGGGTGCAATATCTTTGTAGTTGTCAGGGCCGGTATGAATTCGCAATAATTTGTTACATTTAAGGTCCTTTCAGGAGCGGAACATGATCTCAATTTCAAAAAACATCGCAATCAAGCTACTCGTAGTATGCATACTTATGGGTAGCATGCCTGGTGCCGGGGCACAGAGCGACAGCATTTATGACGTCCTGTACGCTGCAAAAAGCGATAGTATTAAGGTCCAATGTTTCCTGGGATTGTCTCAATACTATGTGAGCAACCATCAAAATGACTCGGCTCTTTTACTGGCTGAAAAAGGAGTTAAGCTTTCTAAGACTATCGGTATCGATCCTGATATTGATTTCTACCTGATCATGATCAAAATCTATGACTTTAAAGGAGATTATAAGAAATCAATAAGCCTGATCCCCCCTATCATAGAAATTCTTAAGAAAAGTAAAGACCCAACTGATAAGGCCAGACTTATGAACTTTACAGGCTGGCTGAATTATCGCAGCACAAAATTTACAAACAGCATCGAAGATTTTGAGAAAGCCCTGGTCCTGGCGAAGGATTTGGGTTTGAAAGATGTTGAAGCAGAGGTAAATCTTGGCCTTGGCAGAGTATATTATAGTACTCGTGATTTTGAAAAGGAAGAATACTATTACCAAATATATCTCGACCTGGTGGACTGGGATAAAGAGCAAAGCACCATTATGAACATCCTTTTGAGACTTGGAGATATTCAACGGGATGATGAAAGATTTGAAGCTGGTACCGAAACATATGCTAAACTGATTGAGCTTTCAAGAAAAGTTGGTGACAGCCTGAGGCTTGCCAACACATTGAACCGGATGGCATGGGGATTTTATCAGGAAGGGGACCTCGAACAATCGCTGGAAGTTTACACTCAGACATTGGAAGTATCTGAAATGCTGGACAATAAAAACCTCATTACCAATTGCCTGGGTAACATAGGAAACATTTACCGCGACTGGAACTACTACGAGAAAGCCATCGAATACTATACTTTAAGCATTGAGGTTTCGAGGGAGATCAAAGATATTTACAATCTAACATGGCTGTATAAAGATATCAGCGCAATGTATGCCGATATGGGCCGATATGACAAGGCTTACGATAATTTCATGTTGCATTCTGCCTATAATGACACCCTGATGTCGGAAGATTATAACCGCCGGCTTCTCCAGGCTCAAACCACCTATGAAAGGGAAAAAAGTGAGCAGGAGCTGGAGCTAATGCAGGTACGTCTGCAGAGGAATAATTACCTCCTTTACGGATTGGGCGGGCTGAGTTTATTTATCATTGTCGTAGCTATCCTGTTGATCAGGAGCAGTCGACTGCGCTCGAAGCAAAAGCTGGAAGCCATGAACCACAGGATCTCTGATCTTACACAAAAAAATCTGCGCACACAGATGAACCCGCATTTCATCTTCAACACACTGAATTCGATACAGTATTATGTTTTTAAGAATGACCGTATCGCTTCCAACAACTATATGACCAAGTTTGCGAAGCTGATCAGGAAGACCCTGGAAAACAGTGAACAGCCTGCCATCCCCATCGACGAAGAGATCGATGCGCTCAAATTGTACCTGGAGCTGGAATCCCTTCGGTTTAAGAAGAAGTTTGACTGGAAGATTGAGATTGATGAAGAGATCGACACCTATATGTACAAGATACCTACCATGCTCATTCAGCCCTTTGTAGAAAATGCAATCGGACACGGGCTCATGCATAAAATAGGAAAAGGCTACATCAACATTGAATTGAAGCTTGATAAAGAATGCATCATTTGCAGCATTGAAGACAATGGCATAGGCAGAAAGAAAGCCATGGAGATTAAAAACGGCAAGAAAGAAAACCACCGTTCTTTAGGCACAAGTATCACAGAAAGCCGGCTCCGCCTGGTGAACTCCCTGTACGGAAAGAACATGCGGGTGGACTATACTGATATGATAGATGATGAAGGGAAGGCTAGTGGGACCAGGGTTGAGATATGTATTCCGATAATCACGTGAGGCTTGAGACTTGAGACATGAGAC
>JAOZTN010000054.1:16659-19495 GCA_029942245.1 Bacteroidales bacterium
GAAACTAGAGACTAGAAGCTAGAAACCAGAAACAAATGAATAATATACTTAGAACGGTTATAGTAGATGATGAGCAGGATGCGGTTAACTTTATCGAATCCATTGCAAAGGAATATTGTCCGAATATTCAGGTCATTGGCAAGGCATATTCCGCCATTGAAGGGGTTGAGGTAATCAATAAGGAAAAACCCGATCTGGTGTTTCTCGATGTGGAAATGCCTCATGGAAGCGGTTTTGACCTTCTGGCGGGTTTTCCTGAAAAAAACTTCGACGTGATCTTCATCACAGCTTTTAACCATTATGCCATCAGGGCCATAAAATTTTCGGCTGTTGATTATATCCTCAAGCCTATCAACATCAACGAATTCATAGAAGCAGTAAAGCGGGTTGAGAAAGCACGTAAAGCCAAGATCAGCCGTAACGTGAACTTCAGTACCCTGTTTGAGAATCTGCAAACATCACTTCCCTCCAAGCTGGCCATACCCACCTCCAAAGGAATGGAATACCTGAACACTAAAGAGATCATCCGCATCGAGGCCGACCGCAGCTATTCGTGGTTCTTTCTCGAAGGAGATATTAAACACCTGGTGTCACGCAATCTCAAAGAATACCAGGAACTGCTGTCCGACCGAAATTTCTTCCGCACGCACAATTCCCACCTGATCAACCTGGCGCATGTAAAGAAATATATCCGCCATGAAGGAGGTTATGTAGAAATGACTAACGGCAGCACAGTGCCCATCTCCCGGGGGAAGAAAGACCTTTTCCTGGAGCATATGGGGCGGATTTCTAAATAGCAGGGAATGATTATTTCCTAATGATTAGTGAATAGTAAAGATTGGTAATGTAGAATGCTGATTGCAGAAATTCGAGTTTCTTCAATTTCATTTTACACTATTCAATAGGATCTAATCACTATTCACTCCTTAAAATTAGCCTTTAACTTTTCCATCACTACCGTTATCTTTCTTTGTCTTGACTGAGACAAATTTTTGTATTATCTTAAGCACTTGAAAAACCAATAACCCTGGTTGTGAAGCATTTATTCTTTACTGTTTTTCTATTATGCTATATAGGTATTTCAGCTCAGAAATCAACTATATCCTTAACATTTACTGCAAGGAACAGCGGCCAGTATGTCCAATTGAATAATGTACTTATTGAGAACCTGACACAGGGAGGTGATACAATGCTTTATGCTCCAGATACTGTATTGATTCTTGATTATATTGTCAGTATTAGCGATAATCGAACAAGCACAGGGACGATGTTTACACTTTCCCAGAATTATCCTAATCCAATCGTAAGTAAAACGAGAATTGATCTTATTCTTTCCGAAACTAAAAATACTTTAATCACAGTTACTAACTTCCTTGGCCAGGAGGTATTGAATCAAGAGTTGTTGCTGGATCGAGGAAGCCATACATTCATTTTTATCCCCGGTAGTTCAAGACTGTACTTCCTGACAGTCCAAATTGAACAGCAATATAGGACCATCAAAATGCTTAATTCACCATTCTGTTCCGAATCATCGAATACATGCGAAATGATATATGCAGGACAACAAACAGTACATAATGTTAATAAATCTATAAATCAGACGGGTAACTTCATTTTTAATCCAGGCGATCTGCTTAAATTTACTGCTTATTCATCCCTGGGATACAGAATTATAGAAGACTCTCCAAGCGGAAATCACACCTACACTTTTCAATATTCATCAGGAACACCATGTCCAGGTATTCCAACTATATCAGATATTGATGGCAATGTCTACACTACTGTTCTAATTGGCACCCAATGCTGGATGAAAGAAAACCTAAGAACTACAAAATATAGGGATGGTTCTCCCATTCCAAATGTGTCTGAGGATAGTGCATGGCTTTATCTCAATACCGGTGCATATGTATGGTACGATAACGATAGTTCATGGAAAAATAAATACGGTGCAATATACAACTGGTACTCGGTTGATAATCTCAATGGCCTATGTCCAACAGCTTGGCATGTACCCTCGGCTGATGAGTGGGTAGCCTTAACCAACTCCATTGGTGGCATTTACAATGCCGATGAATTAAAGTCATGCAGACAGGTTGATTCTCCGTTAGGTGGATATTGTAATGTTAGTGAGCATCCGCGTTGGTATCAAGATAGTACATATCATGGTACAGACTACTCTGGATTCTCTGGTCTACCTGGTGGGTTTAGGTATGAATTTGGCTCTTTTGGCAATATTGGGCGTATAGGTTACTGGTGGTCTTCAACTGAGGCCTGGACTACCACAGCCAGGTCGCGAAGCATGAGTTATATGACCGGTTTTTTGGGCGGGTGCAACTGCATCAAAGAGCGTGGATTTAGTATACGTTGCCTTAAGGATTAGCAGTCAGAAATTTATTAAGCTTAGATTTTAGTTCCTTGTGCCTATTTGAAGTGAATAACTCCATTTCTATAATAATCCAACATCCAACATTCAAAATTCAAAACCTTTTAGGCCGTTAACTTTCTCAACCCGACCATTTTCTTTCTTAGTCTTGATTGAGACTAATTTTTGTATTATCTTTTGCACTCGTAAAACCAATAACCCTGGTTATGAAACACCTTTTCTTTGCAATATTATTGCTTAGTCCTCTTGTCATTTTTACACAATCATATCCGGTAGCAATTGATGATAGTGCACAGGTCATGAGCCAGAAAGTAGTTGTAATTCCCGTACTTGAAAATGACTACGATCCCGACGGGGATTCGATTATTATTTCCAAGGTCTATTCAGCAAACCATGGCGAAGAGTGGCATGATGATACTTTGGCATATTATCAATCGGAATGGTTTGAAGGAT
>JAOZTN010000055.1:0-19275 GCA_029942245.1 Bacteroidales bacterium
TATGCCTTATGCCTTATGCCATATGCCTTATGCCTTATGCTTCACTTCACTTGCGCATTCTTATGCTTATGCATATTCCTTGTTCCTTATTCTCTAATCTTTGTTCCTCCTCCTCGCTGCTGCGATCACCAGCTGTCCCAGGGCGATCCCACCGTCATTGGCTGGTATTTCAACCGGGCTGTAGCAATCGTATCCACGCTCTTTCAGCCCCTGTTCTACTTTTTCCAGGATGTATTCATTCTGGAAGCTTCCCCCTGAGAGAACGACTTTTCTGACACCTGTTTCCAGGGCGATCTTTTCAACACCGGCAAAAATAGTATTAATCACTGAATTGTGGAATCGACTTGTGATAATTGAAAGGGAAACTTTTTGTTCCAGATCATCACAAATTCCTCTTATGATGCCGCCCGTATCGATAGGGCCATCAATGGAAAATGGATAAGAACCTTTTTCTCCCCAATCGATGATGCCTTCCAGTCGCATAGGAGCTTCTGCATGGAAAGTGGCATAATTGCATAATCCGCAGAGGGCAGCGGCAGCATCGAAAAGCCTGCCGGCACTGGAGGTCAGCGGTGTATTCAGGCCGAGTTTTAGCGCCTGTTTAACTATTGATACCGATTCTTCCGGGATGCTTTGCAGAAATTCGAGTTTCGGTATGGATTCACCATATACTTTGATGAGGTATGATAATGCCATCCGCCAGGGCTCTTTTGTTGCCATATCCCCTCCGGGCATAGGCACGTAGTCGAACCAGGTTTTACGCTCATACCCGGCAAGATCGCAGAGCAGGAATTCACTGCCCCAAATATTTCCGTCATCGCCCAGCCCCACACCATCAAAGCTGATGCCTATAACTTGCTCATCGATACCATATTCCGCCATGCAGGAGGCAATGTGGGCATGGTGATGCTGTACTTCAACAGCTTTGATCCCGGTTTCCCGGGCATATCTGCTTGAGAGGTAGTCAGGATGTATGTCATGAACGATCAGTGTAGTATTCATCCTGAATAGCTTTTCAAACCTCCCTGCCGATTCTGTGAAGAATTCAAGGGTTTCGGCATTCTTTAGATCACCGATATGCTGGCTTAGTATGGCCTGCTTTCCTTTACCAATGCAAAAGCAATTTACCAGTTCTGCCCCGCAGGCAAAAATACCATCAACATCCAGGTCTAACTCCACCGGTCTGGGCACCCATGAACGTGACCTTCGTACTAATCTGGGCTTGTCATTTATTATCCTGCTAACTGAATCGTCGGTACGATTGTAAATATCCCTGTTGTTCAGCAGGACGGCATCCGAGATGGGGCCAAGTATTTCAATAGCTTCATCATTATTTATGATAATGGGCTCATCAGAAATATTCCCGCTCGTAAGAACGATCACGTCCTGTTTCAGTTGTTCGAAAAGAAGGTGATGAAAAGGAAGGTAAGGCAACATGCCGCCTATAGTGCCAAACCCAACACTGACAGCTGTTGCAAGCTTTTTTCGTGATTTCATGAGCACAATAGGGCGTTGCCATGATTCCAGGGCTTTCTTTTCATATTCGGAAATGAATGCATATTTTTCGGCTGCTTCAAGGTTCCTGAACATGACAGCAAAGGGCTTCCCATCCCTATTTTTTGCATTTCGCAGTCGATTTACTGCATCATTACTATGTGCGTCACAACAAAGATGAAAACCACCCAAACCTTTCATGGCGATGATCTTGCCATTATCGATCAGATCCGCTGTTATTTCAAGGATTTTGTTGATATCGCCGATCTCCTTTTCTTCAAGGAGGAGGCTATATGTTGGGCCGCAATGGGTGCAGGCAACAGGCTGGGCGTGGAACCTGCGGTCGAGGATGTTGGTGTACTCTTCGCGACAGCGCTTACACATGGGAAAGGCATCCATGGTTGTCATGGGCCGGTCGTAGGGCAGGTCACGAATTATCGTGAACCTTGGACCACAATTTGTGCAGTTGATAAACGGATAGTCGATGCGGTGGTATTGATCCTTCATATCTTCAAGGCAAGCATCGCATACAGCAATATCAGGACTGACATCAGTGATCTGTTCGGAGGTATCTTCACTCTTTTTGATAAAGAAGGAATTAAAGCCTTCAGCCACTGCATTCTCCACCTCCATGCTGTGGATATTGGATGCTGCCGGGGCTTCAACTTTCAATGAGTCTATGAAAGTATCCAGTTCATTTTCTCCCCCCTCGGCATGTATCCTTACGCCTTCGTTGCTATTTTCGACCCAGCCACACAGATCATTCCTGACAGCAATCCTGTATATGAAGGGACGAAAGCCTACGCCTTGTACCAATCCTGTAATATGAATCTTCTTTGCTTTCGGCATGAACGGACCAACAATTATTTGTCAGGCAAAATTACACTTTTATATTTGGCAAAGCCTCAACCAGATATTAAGAATAGCAGGCGATTTATGGCATGTTTTTTTTAGCTTATTTTGCATGTTTTAGCTGTAATCTTTAATAATTCTCCTGAATTCATAAATTTGTGGGCGGATAAAATAAATTTGTAGTGATGGGAAATGAGCTTCCACGGAATACTATCCTTCGTTTAAGCCAGTATAGAAGGCTATTGGAAAAGTACAGGTACCTGGATCAACCCTATGTTTTTTCACACGACCTGGCCCGTATCCTGAACCTGAAATCCGTGAATGTGCGGCATGATTTCATGTTGCTTGGGATTACAGGCGACCGGAGGATGGGTTACAACATACATTTGCTACTTGAGAAGATCAATGAAAAGCTTGGAAAAGACGGAGTAAATATTATCCTGATCGGCCTGGGCCGCCTGGGTGAATCAGTCCTGTCCTACCTCGAGGATTCTTCTTCATACCTCAAGGTATCGGCTATTTTTGAGATCGATCCATCAAAGATCGGAACCAGCCATAACGAAATAGATTGTTTCAGCATTACAGAACTGACTGCTTTTGTAAAAAGAGGAGGCATAACCACTGCTATCCTTGCAGTGCCTCAGGAAGACGTGAACGACATCCTTCCGATCATGCTTGATGCCGGGATCAAAGGCATATTGAATTATTCACCGGAGCAACTAAATGTCCCTGATGAGGTGATTGTTCGCAACGTGGACATTATTTCTTCTCTCGAAGAGATCAATTATTCCCTTTCAGGATAGGGAATTAATATCTATAATAATAAATTTAATTATTTGATAATCTGCGCTTTCCTTATTTTGTAATTTGAAATCGTTCTAAATTTTCGGACTCCTTTGCCCTTTTAAAAAATCGGATTATTTTTGCGTTGTTAAATCTTTAACAAGTAAGATAATAATTCAAGAACGCATCACTAAAGTGTTGATTTTATGAAAGATAAAGTGCAAAATATCATCAGAAGCTACAAGGACGACAAAACGCGTTTGATGGATATCCTCATTGATATCCAGGAAGCGTACAATTGTATCCCCGATGAAGCTATCGAAACCATCGCCGGGCAGTTGAATATGTCGAAAGTTGATGTAGATCAGACTTTGTCGTTTTATCATTTCTTTACCAACAAGCCCACAGGGAAATATACTGTTTATCTGAATGACAGTCTTGTGGCTATGATGAAGGGAAGGGATGAAGTTGCCAGGGCTTTTGAAGAAGAAGCCGGAGTAAAGTTTGGTTCTGTCACTGAAGACGGACTGATCGGGCTTTTCAATACTGCTGACATTGGCATGAACGACCAGGAGCCTGCAGCCCTTATTAACGGGGTTCCGTTTACAAATCTTACCAGCTCGAAAGTTAAAGAGCTCGTAGGCGGTTTTAAATCCGGTAAGGATGTCGAAGCGATGCTTGGCCCTGTGGGCGATGGCATGAATGCCGACCAGCGTATCAGTTCTATGGTAAGCAACAACTGCCATAAGAATTCGGGTGCTGTCCTTTGCCTGGAATATGAAACAGGTTCAGCTCTGAAACGTGCTGTAAGCATCACACGTGAGTCTGTAATAGAAACTGTAAAGAGTTCAAACCTCAGGGGTCGTGGCGGTGCCGGATTCCCTGCCGGACTTAAATGGGAATTTTGTCGCAAATCCAATGGCGATGAAAGTTACCTGGTATGTAATGCTGATGAAGGTGAGCCCGGTACTTTCAAGGAAAGGGTAATCCTTACCGAAATGCCCGAGCAACTTTTCGAAGGGATGGCCATTGCCGGTTATGCCCTTGATGCAAAGGAAGGCATCGTTTACCTCAGGGCAGAATATGTGTACCTCAAAAAATACCTGGAAGACGTTTTGCAGAAAATGAGAGATGAAAATCTCCTTGGAAACGGAATCCTCGGCAATAATGATTTCAATTTTGATATTCGCATTCAGATGGGAGCTGGTGCCTACGTTTGTGGCGAGGAGTCAGCCCTGATAGAATCAATGGAAGGTAAGCGTGGTGAACCACGTAACCGTCCACCATTCCCCGTTCAGGCGGGTTATATGGGCAAACCAACCGTTGTAAATAATGTAGAAACCCTCAGTACAGTAGTAAAGATCATACTTCACGGAGCTGATTGGTTCAAAGCCATCGGAACTGCTGAGTCAGCGGGTACCAAACTGCTAAGTATCTCCGGCGACTGTAAACAGCCGGGCGTATACGAAGTCGAATACGGCATGACCATCAAAGAGATGCTCGAGATGGTTGGTGCCACATCAGTACAGGCTGTTCAGGTTGGAGGCCCTTCAGGCACATGTATCGATGAGAGCCAGTTCAGCAAAACCATCTCTTTTGAAGAACTGCCCACCGGTGGTGCCATGGTCGTGATTGGAAAAGATCGTGATCTCTTAAGGGAAGTAGTAATAAACTATATGGATTTCTTTATCGACGAATCATGCAGTTCATGTGCACCTTGCCGTTCACTCACCGTGATCCTGAAGAACAAGCTGATAAAAATGCTGAATGGCTTCGGAACCAAGGCTGATATCGACGAGTTATATAACTGGGGACTGTATATGAAACAGGCCAACCGTTGCGGCCTGGGCCAGACAGCTGCCAACCCCATCCTGACCACGATCGAGAACTTCCGCCCACTCTACGAAGCCCTCGTTAAATCAGATGATGAATTTGTTTCTGAGTTTGATATGGACAAAGCGGTTCAGGAATCCTGTAACTATGTAGGCAGGGTACCGAATACACATTAATCTGAATTAAGAATCTGAAACGACTTAAAAATATGAACGACAAGATTAAAATAGTCATTGATGGAAAAGAATGCTTGACCGAGCCCGGAAAAAGCATTATTGATGCCGCTAAAGATAACGGCATCTATATTCCATCTCTTTGTCATGTGGAAGGTGTAAAGCCTGCCGGTTCCTGCCGAATCTGTAACGTGAGTGTTAACGGCCGCAATATGACTGCCTGCAGTACTCCTGTTGTTGACGGAATGAGCATTGAAAGCAACATCCCGGAATTGGAAGATATGCGTAAGGCCATCATCGAAGTGATGTTTGTTGCCGGAAACCATTTCTGCCCCGCTTGTGAAAAAAGCGGTAGTTGCGAACTCCAGGCCCTGGGATACAAGTACCTGATGATGGTACCCCGCTTCCCATATGAATTCCCCGATAAAGGTGTGAATGCTGAAAGCAAGTATATCTACCACGACCGCAACCGCTGCATACTTTGTAAAAGGTGTGTGCGTAGTGTGATCAAGGATGATAAACATGTGTTTGCCTTTAACAGCAGGGGAGGGGAAAACCTCCATATTGAGATTGATACTGAGCTTGCTTCACAACTCACCGAAGCTGAAGCCCAGGAAGCCATGGACATTTGTCCTGTTGGTGCGATCCTCAAAAAAGAACGCGGATATAATATACCTATCGGAGAGCGTAAGTTTGATAAAACGCCCATTGGTAGCGAAATTGAAAATAAATATAAAAAGGAGACCATATAATGAGCAAACCAGTATTAGCAACAACATCGCTGGCCGGCTGTTTCGGTTGTCATATGTCCTTCCTCGATATCGATGAGAGGATACTTGAGCTGATCCAATTGGTTGAATTCAATAAATCTCCGATTGATGATATTAAAACTTTTACAAAGCAGTGCGACATTGGCCTGATCGAAGGCGGATGCTGTAACAGCGAAAATGTACATGTTTTAAAAGACTTCCGGAAGAACTGTAAGATCCTCGTATCAGTGGGTGAATGCGCCATCATGGGAGGCCTGCCGGCCCTCAGGAACGGCATCCCCGTTGAGGAATGTATCAGGGAAGCCTATCTTGATGGTCCCACTGTTGGACTGAACAAAGAGCAGATCCTTCCTAATGATGACGAGCTGCCCATGATCCTTGATAAAGTATATCCCTGCCACGAGATCGTAAAGATCGATTATTACCTGCCGGGATGTCCACCAAGGGCTGACCTCATCTGGAACGCACTCGTTGCCCTCGTGACCGGTGATGAGCTGAAATTACCCTACGAAGTAGTAAAATTTGACTAAAAAGGAGACCTTATAATGGCACAGAAAATAACCATAGAACCGGTAACGCGTGTTGAAGGACACGGAAAAGTTACCGTCCACCTGGATGACCAGAACAATGTTTCTCAAACCAGGTTGCATATCGTTGAATTCAGGGGATTCGAACGCTTTGTACAGGGACGTCCCTATTGGGAAGCTCCTGTGCTGGTACAGCGTCTTTGCGGGATCTGCCCTGTAAGCCACCACCTGGCAGCAGCAAAAGCCCTCGACGTGATCGTGGGTGCCGGCACCGGTGACGGCCTCACACCTACAGGTGAGAAAATGCGCCGCCTGATGCACTACGGACAGATGTTCCAGTCGCATGCACTGCATTTCTTCCACCTCGTTTCACCCGACCTGCTCTTTGGTATCGACGGTGACCCTGCCATCAGGAATGTGATCGGTGTGGCCCTTGAACACAAAGATTTAGCTGTACAGGGTGTGATGATGCGTAAGTACGGACAGGAAATCATCCGCGCAACAGCAGGTAAAAAGATCCATGGCACCGGAGCTATCCCGGGCGGGATCAACAAATACCTCAGCGCCGAAGATAAAGAGTCATTCCTGAATGGTCCTGATCCGCTCAATATCGATCATATGATCGCTTGGGCACAGGGAGCACTCGACTTCTTTAAAGGGTACTATAAAGAGAACAAGGAATTCATCGACAACTTCGCGCAGTTTGATTCAAATCACCTCAGCATTGTTCGCAAGGATGGTGCACTCGATCTTTACCATGGTGTGATCAGGGCGGTTGATACAAACGGCAACAAGATCCTTGACGACGTCGATTATCAATATTACAATGACTATATCGAGGAAGAAGTCCGCTCATGGAGTTATATGAAATTCCCTTACCTCAAAAGCCTTGGAAAAGAAAAAGGTTGGTACAGGGTTGGACCACTTGCCCGCTTGAACGTTTGTGATTTTATTCCTTCTCCACTTGCTCAGAAAGAGTTTGAAGAGTTTAAATCACTCACTAATGGAAAACCAAACGGCCATTGTATGCACTATCATTATGCCAGGCTGATTGAAACACTTCACTCTGCTGAGATGATGAAGGAACTGCTGAATGATCCTGACCTCATGAAGGGCGACCTGACTGTTAAAGGTGATAGAAAACCTGAAGGTGTTGGTGTCATTGAAGCACCTCGCGGAACACTGTTCCACCACTATGCAGTGAATGAAAACGATCAGATCACCATGGCGAACCTCATCGTGTCTACCACCAACAATAATGAGCCCATGAACCAATCGGTGAACAGGGTTGCAAAGAGTTGGATGAACGGACATACTGAGATCACAGAGCCAATGATGAATGCAGTGGAAGTTGCGATCAGGGCTTATGACCCTTGCCTGAGTTGTGCTACACATGCACTGGGTAAGATGCCTCTTGAAGTTTCATTATATGATGCTTCGAATAACCTGATCGATAAAAAGAGGACCTAAAAACAGTTGAATATACTGATTTACGGATACGGAAATCCGGGGCGACAGGATGACGGCCTCGGAAATGCTTTCACGAGCAGGATACAGGAATGGGTTGCGATAGAAGGGCTTCACGATTTTCACTTCGACAGCAACTATCAGTTGAATATCGAAGACGCTGAAGCCATTGCAGGCATGGACCTGGTTATTTTTGCTGATGCTTCAGAGGAAGAGATCGATGATTTCTGCCTGAGCAAGGTTGATGGCACTTCCGGGGTTTCATTTACAACGCATGCTGCCTCGCCCGGTTACATTGTAAAATTATGTGACGAACTGTTTAACAAAAAACCTCTTGTGTTGTTACTACACATTAAAGGTTACGAATGGGAATTTAAAGAAGGGTTAAGCGAAAAGGCTACGGCCAATCTCAATGCTGCCCTTATTTACATGAAGAAGCATTTACTTCATCCGAAAGAATTCCTTAAACCGGATTTAAAATTTTGTTAAACAGAGAAGTAAACCGTTGTATTATGGATATGAAGACTACCTATATGGGATTGGAACTTAAGAATCCCATTATTGTAAGCAGTTCAAAGCTCACCAGCAATATCGACAATATTCGCAAATGTGCCGATCAGGGCGCAGCTGCGATCGTGTTGAAATCCCTTTTCGAAGAACAGCTGCTGGCTGATGCCGACAAGCTGATGGACAGGGACGAAAAGTATTTCTGGTACCCTGAAGCTGTTGAATTTATTAACCAACATTCGAAGGATTTTGGTGTAAAAGAGTACCTTGAACTGCTTGGAGAAGCAAAAAAGTACACAACTGTTCCGATTATTGCAAGCATCAACTGTGCAACTCCCAATGAATGGCCGAAGTTTGCCAAAACACTGGAAGAAGCAGGCGCTGATGGCATTGAGCTGAACATTGCTATTATTCCTATGTCCGGGGAAATCACAAGCCTGGAAGTAGAGGACAGGTATGTTGAGATCATCAAAGAAGTAAAGAAGTATACAAGCCTTCCTATTGCAGTGAAGTTTGGACCATTGTTCACCAACCCTGTAAGTATTATTCAACGTATGGATGAAGCAGGAGCTGATGCGCTGGTGATCTTCAACCGCTTCTATCGTCCCGATATCAATATCCATACTGAAAGCATCGTTCACAATAATATTCTGAGCGGCCCGGAAGAGATGACTCAGTCATTACGTTGGGTGTCATTGCTTTCAGATAAGGTCAACTGCAACGTAGCTGCCAATACCGGTATACATGATGCAGAAGGCATGGTGAAACAACTTCTTGGCGGAGCCGATGCAGTACAGGTTTGTTCTACACTATACAGCAACGGGATCAGCTACATCGATACCATGCTCCATGATCTGAAAGAATGGATGAGTGAACATAATTATGATTCCCTGAACGACTTCAAAGGCAAGATCGCCCGTGATAACGAGCATGCTGCAGCATTTGCCAGGGTTCAGTTTATGAAGAGAAACTTTTAAAGAGTGCCTTGAGTATTTAAAGTACTTATAATACTTATAGTTAGGGCGGGATTTTCTTCGAAAATCCCGCCCTTTTATATATACACTTTCAACCAGTAATCAGTAACCAGTAACCAGTAACGAGGAACTAGTAACTAGTAACGTTTTCTTCCACCACCCCATGCTCACCGATAAGGTATCCCAGGTGGTTCCTACCTGTCTTCACAATATCCTGTCCTTCACAGGCTGTAATACCGGTCCATTTGCAATTTTTGCAGTGGCTGCTACCATTGATCTGAACGCTCCAGCACTCATCATGGGAAAGTTTAGAAGTGTCTATCCTTTTCATCCGCTTTATTTTGAGGCAAATCTATAAAAAAATATATATAAAGAAAAAATAAATATGTCTAGATTGTTGACATGAACCAGAAGATACCAATACCAATTGCCAGGGTCGCCCCGATCAACCTGACGATCTGGAAGGCCTTTGGGCTTTTCATGGCAGCAGACCTTTGACCGATGTAGCCTACGATTGCAGCATAAGTGATCATGGCAAACAGGGTCCCGATAGCAAAGCCGGTCAGATAAAGAACAGAGTCTGTCATGGAAGGCAGTGCCAGCGTAGGGATGAGGAGGATCAGGTGCGAAACCCCTGCGAAACCATGGATAGTTCCTACACCCAGAGCAGCCATATTATTCTGCCGGATGACCTTTTTATGTACATGCTTATGTTCCGGGCCATGTGTGTGATCATGCTCATGAGGGTGTTCATGAATGTGCACATGCGGTTCCGGTTCATTGTGATAATGGGGGTGTTTGTGTTTAGGGATTCGTTTGTTGAACACCTTGTAAATTGCCCATATCCCAATCCCGATCAGGATCAAACCTACGATTTGTTCACTATACTGGGAGATAGCTTCTACGGGGATGTATTCTTTGAAAACAAGAAAGAGTATGCCAATCAGGAGCATGCCTACAATATGACCTAAACCCCAGAATAAGCCTATTCCCCAGGAACGTTTTTTGTTTTCAATTGCGAGAGGCGTTACCGCTGCCAGGTGATCGGGGCCTGTGATCACATGCAGTGAACTTGCTACAATACCTGAAAGAATCTGGATCATCGTGATATATTTGAGCGCCAAAAATATATAATATTGTATTATCTTGCGCTTAGAATGAATTCATATTACAGGTATTTTATTAAACTTTCTTACAACGGAAAAGCATACCATGGATGGCAGATGCAGGAGAATGCCATCACAATACAGCAGGTGCTTGAGGAAGCATTCAGTACTATTTTTGATTCTAAGGTTGCTATTACCGGGGCGGGACGAACCGACACAGGAGTTCATGCACGTGAATTTTATGCTCATTTTGATCTGGGGATGCAATTGAGTGCTAAAGATCTGGGCGAGAAAGTATATAAATTGAATAGTTTTTTGCCTTCTGATATCTTTATCTTCGATATTCTTGAGGTTGCACCTGATATGCATGCACGTTTTTCAGCTATTTCCCGCACATATGAGTATTTGATCACAAATCGCAAGGATCCTTTCAATGCTGAATTGGCCTGGCAGGTATATCATGAACTGGATATTGATAGAATGAATAAAGGATCAGCCCTTTTGTTGGAATATACAGACTTTACCAGTTTTTCAAAGCTTCATACACAGGTTAAAACCAACAATTGTGATGTGATGGAGGCATATTGGGAACAAAAGGAAGACATGCTGATCTTTACTATTAAAGCCGACCGTTTCCTGAGAAATATGGTTCGGGCTATTGTGGGTACCCTGATAGACCTCGGCAGGGGAAAGATAGACCTGGATGAATTCAGATCTGTGATAGAAGCTAAAGACCGCTCTGAAGCAGGTCTTTCAGTCCCGGCTCACGGATTATATTTGACCGATATTGAATATCCGGATGAAATGTAAAAGAATTTGATTGCTTAATTCCAATACTTCAGTTGAAGCATCATGATACGCCCCTTTCTAGTTCCCGAAGGAAAGATTCTGCTTCTTTTTTCGAAGGCGCTTTGCCATGCCATCTGTTATCTCCCTCAATACTTGAAACACCTTTTCCCACAATAGTATCTGCCAGGATCACGCTGGGTTTACTATGGATGTTTATGGCTTCCTCGTAGGCAGAAAATACATCTTCGTGCACATGGCCATCGCAATGGATCACATGCCAGCCAAAAGATTTCCATTTATCGGTAGTTAGTTCAATCTTTGGTAAATCTTCGACCTTGCCATCGATCGCTGCTCCATTCCTGTCGACAAGAATAGTAAGTTTACTAAGATTGTGGTGTACTGCTTCCATAGCTGCTTTCCGGATTGAGCTCTCTTCCAGGTCTCCTTCTCTGAGTATGCAGTAGATATGGTAATCGTTCTTATCCTTCCTTGCTGTGATAGCCATTTCAACAGCTAAGGATAAGCCTTGTCCCGCTGAGCCTGAGAAATGTTTGTTGCCTGGCATTCCAAGCTTTTGGAGGGTATTCAATTCCTCTTGAGAGAAGCATCCCGCCAGGGCCATGGCAGCATACAGTACAGAAGAAACATGCTCAATTGACAGGATCAGGCGGTCGCGCTCCTTGCGACCCGGGTCCTGGCAATGGTGTTTCATAACACCAAAATAAAGGCAGGTGAAGATATCGGCCAGCCCGAGAGAACCTCCGGTATGCCCTGAACCTGCCTCAGCAAGGCTCCTGATGATTTCAGCCCGGACTTCCCGTGAGATCTTCCTAAGTTCCTGATCCGATGGTATTTTTGTGTTCATAGCTACAATCTAGCGCAATCTTATTACCACATTGGCTGTGAGAAAGCATATTTAAAAAAGTAGTATGCGCAAACTCCGGAGTACACGAGCTTCAGCATAGTGCCTGTTAAAAATCCGATAAAGGAACCGATGGCCGCAATAAAAGATTCTCTTGAATCCCGGTTGCCGGTGGCTTCTCCAATATAAGCGCCAACAAATGGGCCAAGGATGATGCCGAAAACCCCGAATGGCCCAATCAACACAATAGATGGTAAGATGAAGATTCCGAAAATGAGGCCGATGGTACTGCCCCAGACCCCCCGTTTTGTCCCTCCAAACTTTTTAGTTCCGTAAATAGGTACGATATAATCAAGCACAGTTACCAGGACCATGATCCCGGCGAGGGCCCAGATGGTGTCTCCGTCCATACGGGGAGGGCTCATGAATTGAAGCAGGATCAAAGCAAGAAAAGCCACGGCCTGGCCAGGTAAAATTGGGAGTATACAACCGATAAAACCAACGATCAATAAGATGATTCCCAATACAAACAATAATATATCCATGGTAACTGATTTTTAAACAAAAATAAGACTTTACGGATTGAAATTTGCCTCTCTGATATATTCAGCAGCTTTATTGATCCTGCCTTTCAATTCATCCATTAGCTTTTCTTTTCATTCGTTTTCTTCTGATCCTTATAAAAATGATGATGGCCAGGAAAAGGGTCACAATCAGCGGGATGAGCACTTTTGTCACTGCTGCCCATTTTATATCCTCATTTAGCAAGCGGCTGTGTTCTTCATCAGTATGAGGAACCATACCAATTATGCCGCCCGTCTTAACAAGCATGGCAATGGGAATGCTTCCGTTCGGAATATCCTTGTGGCATGCGATACACACACCTATTCTCTCCATTCGATCCCTGCTGTCCTGCGACAAAGGACCTGATAGGGGCCAATGATGCCCTACGGTTTGCAATTGTTGTCCGTCGCGTGTCACAATCTTTGAAAGATCAATATCAAGTCCGTCTATGGTATGGAATTGCACCCTTGCATTTTGGCTCAGAACCGAGCCATCTGCATCACGCAGGTCTAGGTATTTGTCAGTATCATAGGCATTCATGTATACTCCACCATTAATACCATAACCGAGGGTTTTCGGGTTGGCATGGCAGGATGTGCATTCCCTGGCTTGCCGGCTGCTGGTATGTGGCTGAGCAGGTGTCATATCGATGCCCCGCTGACCTTCATCACCACCTCCTTCTATGTTAGGTGGTGTTCGCCATATCTTATTGGAGACAATAATGTCGCCTTCTTTTCCGATAACCGTGGTGATCTGTTGACAACCGGTGATCACTGGACAGATACGACCTTCACCATTGATACCCAGGATGGGGTCCTCCCAGCGAACATAGGTGCGGCCTTCTGATGCTTTCCCATCCTGAGTGGCTGTTCCTCCATCTTTCAGCCAATCAGTACTCTTCAGGCCCTGTGAATAATCCACTCGCACATGGCATCCGTAACATTGCGGTGCCCAGGTAGAATGACAGGCGTAACACTCCATTTTATCGAGGTGTGTGCCTATGTTTACCATGGCTGTATTCGCTTTTAACGGGTTGATCCAGGAGTCCTCTTCATTGATCTTTTTCAACAGAGGTACACGGAAATCCAGCCCGCTGGCCGAATGAACGATAACAGCTTCTCCATCCCTGACGATATTTCCGAAGGGATTTCCACGGGTAGTGAGAAGATAGCCATCCTGTTGCGGGTAGATAGTAGAAAATTCTTCCTGTTCACTCAATAATTCTGAAACTGTGCCTCTTTCATTTTCCTCTGGTTCAATGCCAAATTCATCCTGATACCCCAATGGAAGTTCCCAGGGGAAGAAATCAGGGTTTCCATGACAGTCGGCACATTCAACCTCTACCTCGCCCATAGTGGTTCCGCCAATATTCCCGTTCCCATGCATGGCAATGGTGGTATGACAATCCTGGCATAAGAGTCCCCCGCGGGGGTTTTCAGCCCGGCTTTCAGGACTGTGGTGATGGTCGTCACGTATAAACTGGTAGTTCTTGCCATGCAATTTAGGCTGGCTGCTGCCATCTTCCTGCCAGGGTGTATCATATTCCGACTCGATGAGTCCCAGGAAAGACACTCCTATTCGTTTCCCCCGATTGTGGCAACTGGCACAGGTCTCAGGAGGAATACCTGACCATGTTTTATCGTGAAGGCTAACTTTTGCTTTTCTCGATGACTGTATACTATGCACCAGCATATGGCCGGGTTCATCTCCGGGTATCGAAGGGTCGAGTCCTTCGTACAAGCCCTCATCCCCAAAGGGGATATGGCAGGCAGCACATCCATCACCATGGTAGTCACCCCGTCTTTGCTTTCCTCTCACACCAACATGGCATCGAAGACATTCAGAACGCAGGTAAGTGAGGACACCCTGTTCCGGGTGCTCATCAATTGTATTGATATCGGCTTCAGGAAGCAAAGCCAGGTGCTCAGGAAAGTTAGCCGGGTATTTATCTCGCAAGCGATGCATATACTCTTTATATGCAGGGGTTCCTACGTCCGGTGTCAATCCGTTCGTGTCACTGATTTCATAATTTCCATAAATGGGATCGTATCCTGTTTGTGCTCCCCATCCCCATAGTGCCCCCTGTATCTTTCCGGCTTCTGTTTGCATGAGGTTGCGATGCATATTGTAATAGTACTCATCATGGCAATGCCGGCATGATCCGTCTTCCAGCCATATAGATCCCGGGTAGCTGATCATGTTTTTATGGGCCACGTCCTTATTCCCGGTTTTTGCATTCCCCATATGGCAAACAACACAGCCATTGGGATCGTCAAGTTCATTGCCCAGTTCATAAATATCCTTTGCCATCTTTGAATCATGCTGCCGGATGGGCGCGATCCCTTCATGACAACCGGATGTGAGACATCCGCTCTCATTAGCAGGGTAGGCATCGGGAGAATGCTGAATGCTTATTCCTTCAACGGGACTTCCGGTCCCCGGACCACTAAATGCATAAATGACCAGACAGGCAAGCGAAAAGCTAATAATAAAAAGAATTCCGGATTTAGACATGATACAGGCTTTGTATGTAAATATACTTAAATTTGGCCTTCATGAAACAATGGCGTGATCTAAGCTATCTCCCGGAAGGAGATGAAAAACAACGAGATGTTTATGCAGCAATACAGGATAGTATGCTGCTTAAGCTATTAGCAGCTTTCGATCCAATATTGGTGGGGACCTACCCGATAGGGATATATCTGGAGGAAAGCGACATTGATATTATATGCCAGTTTTTCAGAATAGACCACTATGGAAGTGTGGTGCTGAATTCATTTTCCCACCTGCCTGATTTTGAAATAAAAACTAAGATGATCAGGGGGGTGGAAAGCATGATCGCCCGTTTTCGCTTTGACGGGTTCAAATTTGAAATATTCGGGCAGCACACTGCTGTAGAAGAACAGTATGCGTATCGTCATATGGTTATTGAGGATATGATCTTATCCGGAAGGGGTGAGGGATTCAGGAAAGAGGTGCTCATATTAAAAGAAAAAGGCCTCTCAACAGAAGAAGCCTTTGCACTTTTACTCGGGATCGATGGTGACCCGTATGAAAATTTACTGAAATTTGGTACCTAGTACTTTGTACTTAATACCTTGTACTATTTAATCAAATGAACATCCATTTGTGGGAATGGAATGTTAAGGCCTGCTTGGGTGAAGGTCTTATAAACCTTTTCATTCATATCGAAGTAGATTCCCCAGTAGTCGGCACCTTTTGCCCATACCCTTACAACAATATTCACTGAACTGTCGGCCAGTTCTGAAAGAGCAATAAATGGCTCAGGATCTTTCATGATACGTTCATCCGCATTGATCAGGTCAAGGAGTGTTTTCTTTGCTTTGTCATAGTCATCGCCATATCCGATGCCAAATGTAAAGTCTACCCTTCTGGTATCCATAGCAGAGAAATTGGTAAGGGAAGAATTTGATAATTGAGCATTCGGAATAATGATGATCTTGTTATCCGGGGTATTCAGGATGGTTGTAAAGATCTTGATCTCCTTTACTGTTCCCATATGTCCTGCTCCTTCAATGAAGTCGCCCACTGTATAGGGTTTGAAGAGAAGGATGATCACACCACCGGCAAAATTTTGAAGGGTTCCCTGCAGGGCTAAACCAACAGCAAGGCCTGCGGCACCAAGAATGGCAATGAAGGAGGTGGCTGCAATTCCCATCATACTCATCACACTGATAAAAAGGAGGACCTTCAGAAGGATAGATACCATACTTTTCAGGAATCCCTGTAGTGATGGGTCAGTATCCTGTTTTTTCATCATCCTGCCAAAGCCTTTGGTAATGAGACTGATTACCCAGAGGCCGATGATTAGCACGAGGAGAGCTCCAACTACTTTCGGAGCATAATCCATTGCATAATCAACGTAATAGTTTACATTAAATAACAACATTTATTTTGGTTTTAGTTAAATATTTAGGTCTTTATTCAAATCATAAACAACTGTGCTTTGATTAAGTTCAAAGTGGGTTATTTTGTTTCTGGTGGCTAGTTACCGGCTTCTGGTTTGCCAGTAACCAGTGACCAGTGACCAGTTACTTCAACCACCGATCCAGCCAATTGTAAAAGGTCCTTTGCCAGAGTATCCCGTTCTGCGGCGACAGTACCCAGTGATTTTCATCGGGAAAGAAGAGAAACTCTGCAGGTACGCCCCTCAGCACAGCAGCATTGAAAGCACTCATGCCCTGTGTATAGGTAATCCTGTAGTCGAGTTCGCCATGAATGATGAGAATGGGTGTATCCCACTTATTGATGAATTTGTGGGGCGAGTTCGCGTATGAATTCATGGCCACTGCGTTGTCTTTCTCCCAGAAAGCGCCGCCCAGGTCCCAGTCTACGAACCACATCTCTTCCGTTTCCAGGTATTGCGCCTCGAAGTTGAACATGCCATCGTGTGAAATGAATGCTTTAAATCGTTTGTCATGGTTTCCGGCAAGCCAGAAAACAGAGAATCCACCATAGCTGGCACCTATAGCTCCCAGTCGCTCATTATCGACAAAGGGTTCTTTCGATACTTCATCAATAGCTGCCAGGTAGTCTTTCATGTTCTGTCCGCCGTAATCGCCGCTGATCTGTTCGTTCCATGCCTGTCCGAAGCCCGGCACACCGCGACGGTTTGGTGCCACGATGATGTATCCGTTTGCAGCCATTATCTGGAAATTCCATCTGTATGACCAGAATTGGCTGACCATACTTTGCGGCCCGCCCTGACAGTAGAGCAGGGTGGGGTATTTCTTAGCAGGGTCGAAGTGTGGCGGATAGATCACCCAGGTGAGCATGTCCTTGCCATCGGTGGTCTTGATCCACCTTTTTTCAACTTCTCCCATTGTGATCTTCTCGAGCAAATCCTTATTTGTAAAGGATACCTGTGTATCTGCGCCGGAAACAGGGTCAACGGAAAATATTTCTGTTGGCATCGACATCGACTGCCTTGTCGTTATCAGTTTTTCCCCGAGCACGGCCACTGACCGGTAGTTGTGGATGCCTTGTGTTACCTGACTGAACTCTTCATTTGAAATATTATAATTGAAGACCTCATATGATCCCAGATGAGGGCTGATGAAGTATATACTTTTATTCCCTTTCCAAGCATATCCACCTGTGTTGTGGTCGAAGGAAGCTGAATGGTCACGCTTCTCTCCACTGCCTACATTATATATAATTAGCCTGGTCTGGTCTGATTCATAGCCCTCACGTTCCATGCTTTCCCATGCGATCATGCTTCCGTCAGGAGAAAATACCGGGGCCATATCGAAGCCCATCATCCCATCCGAAATGTTTTCGGTTTTGCCATTCTCCAGGCTATACAAGTATATATCGGAGTTGGTAGAAACAGAATAGTCCATACCGGTTTTTTTCTTGCACGTATATGCTATGCTTTTGCCGTCAGGGCTCCAGCTTATCTGCTCCATTCCTCCGAAAGGGCTGAGTGGTGCTCCCCACGGCTCTCCATCCATGATGTCTTTCATTCCGCTTATTGCTTCACCTTCATAATCAGCTACAAAAATGTGTGTATATGTGTCTACCCAATGATCCCAATGCCTGTACATGAGGTCGGAATTGATTCGGCCACTTGCTTTTGGCAGTCCTTTATACAACTCATCATATGGGTTTTCTATGACAACATCTTTGATAAAGAGGATGTGTTTCATATCAGGAGCATAGCTGAATCCACCAACTCCACCTTTAAAATCTGATATTTGTTTTGTTCCGCTTCCGTCGGGATTCATTTCATAGAGTTGCACGCTACCCGAGGCAGATGAGAGGAAGCCAATCTTTTTCCCATCAGGCCGCCAGAGGGCATTGAATTCACTTTTTGGCGTATGCGTTAATTGGATATTGTTGCTGCCGTCAGGGTTCGAGAGGTATAGCTCCCTGTTGCCTTTATTCTGTTCCACACTATAATAGGAAACTCCATATAGTAAGTTGCTGCCATCAGGAGAAACTTGCAGGTCGCTGAGACGGCCATAGGCCCACAATACTTCGGGACTTTGCAGGTCAGAAGCGAGCTCCAGCACAGGCTTACCTATGATGTCTGCTTCTTGCGTATTCTCTATTTTTGCGATTTCGCTGCATGAGGCCAGGATCATAATGATGAGGGCCAGGGGGAGAATATTTTTGTAGTTCATGATTGATGATTTGAATAATGAATGGGTGAGTTCGTCCCTGTAAAAGTCCGAAAAATGCAAAGAAAAAGCAAATACTACTTCAATATGCCTGACTGCCGGTGACTGACTTTTTTATACCGTTAACTGAATCATGCCTGCCGTTAAGTGATAGGCGCTGGACTATCCCCTTAGCATAATCTATCTTTATATTGTAAAGGAATACTAATTTCGAGATTCCAACTGACTTCAGACTTCAGACTTCTGACTTCTGACTTCAGATTTCGAAGAAATCCTGCCCTGACACATATTCTGTGTGACGAGTGCGGAATCGTCAGAAGCAGTGCCCCGCGGAAACGCGGGGCTTTTTAATATAGAAGATAGAAGAATGAAGAAGTGGATTGTCGAAGGAGAAGGAGAAAGTAGAGGGATAAGTACTTCTTCTATCTTCT
>JAOZTN010000056.1:0-2433 GCA_029942245.1 Bacteroidales bacterium
ATAGCAGCTCCAACAGCAACAACCTCATCAGCATTTACACCTTTGGAAGGCTCTTTGCCAAAGAAATCGCTTACCACTTTCTGGATGGCCGGGATACGTGTTGATCCCCCAACCAGGATCACTTCATCAATATCGGATGCGCTTAAACCGGCATCTTTCAGCGCCGATTTACATGGTCCGATAACGGCCTGGATATATTTATCAGTCAGCTGTTCGAATTTCGACCTGCTGAGTTTCCTTACAAGGTGTTTTGGAATACCATCAACGGGCATAATATAAGGCAGGTTGATCTCTGTTTCGTTTGAACTTGAGAGTTCGATCTTTGCCTTTTCTGCCGCTTCCTTCAGGCGTTGCATGGCCATCGGGTCCTTGTGAAGGTCGATGCCTTCATCTTTCTTAAACTCTTCTGCAAGCCATTCGATGATGGCATCATCAAAATCATCACCACCAAGGTGCGTATTCCCATTGGTAGATTTTACTTCAAATACACCGTCACCCAGTTCGAGGACAGAAATATCGAACGTACCGCCACCAAGGTCGAATACGGCGACTTTTATTTCGCGGGATTTCTTATCCAGTCCGTAGGCTAAAGCAGCAGCTGTAGGTTCATTTATGATCCTGCGCACTTTCAGGCCTGCGATCTCACCGGCTTCTATTGTCGCCTGGCGTTGTGAATCGCTGAAATATGCCGGTACAGTGATAACCGCTTCGGTAACATCCTGTCCAAGGTAATCTTCGGCGGTCTTCTTCATCTTCTGAAGAATGATAGCTGAGATCTCCTGTGGAGTATATTTCCTGTCGTCGATCTGTACTCGTGGAGTGTTGTTGTCACCTTTGACAACTTTATAAGGTACACGCTTGATCTCGGTTGAAACCCGGTCGTAGGTTTCTCCCATAAAGCGTTTAATACTGTATACAGTTTTTTCAGGATTGGTGATGGCCTGCCTTTTGGCGGGGTCACCAACCTTACGTTCACCATTCTCTGTGAATCCAACAATAGATGGGGTGGTCCTGCGTCCTTCGCTGTTAGGAATTACAACAGGCTCATTCCCTTCCATCACGGCAACGCATGAGTTGGTAGTTCCTAAGTCAATTCCAATTATTTTTCCCATTACTTATATATTTTTTGATTGTTTACAAATTAATTTCTGAAGCCAATATGTCAATGATTGTGCCAATGGGATCAATGGCAGGGAATTCGTGCCTATTCATCAAATAATGTGACAAAAAGGCAGAAAATGAAGGGAAAATTAATCTAATAGCGGAATTTCAGGTAGTAGTAGTTCTCTTTAATATAGGATACCGATAAGTCCTGAAGTTTCTTAGGTTTGATGGCCTTGGTGCGGGATGAGAATATTCCAATACCATTATTAATATTGGTGTATTCGGGCCTGTCCTGGATGATACTGCTGGATGGTTCTGTCACCTCCATATAGGTATTCAGTTCTGTACCACCTGCTTCTACTATGAACTCAATAGTGCTGGTGTAGCGATCGGTAACTTTATCTTCCTGTGCGGCATCTGCATAAGCAACATAGGTATCAAGGGCTGTATAAAAAGTGTTGCCGGTGTAGTAAGATTCTACTTCCAGGCCAACCAGTGATTTCTGCGTATCCCTGTGCCAGTCGAAAAAACGATAAACAGTATCGGCAGAGCCTTCATGAATTTCCTTGAAATGAAACCTGATCACGACGTCATATCGCGGGGCTTGATCTTTTCTGTTCCAGATGATGGCCTTTGGGTCTGTGGTGTTATCAATACGGATCTTCTTGGCGAAGCCCGGCGTAGTGATATCGAACATGCTAAAATTAAACGTAAACGCTTCAGAAGTAATTTCAATGTCCTTATACAGGATACGGAGCATATACTTTTTGTCCACCTCTGGTTTCAAAGCACTATAATAAATGATCTGGTTAGGGTTGTAGAATATCCCGGTATCCTTATTGGTGATGGTAATGGTGTCGAAACGAAATATGTTTTCAGGAGTATTTTCTTCCCATATGCTTACGTCCAGCTTCTCAATGAACTCACTCGAGTCCGGGACCTGTGCCATGACAAGCGCATTAGCGGGTCCCAGGAAAGCCTTGGTGATCTTCAGGAAAGTAGTATCCTCCAGAGGGTCAAGGAGACCATAAACAACGGTAATCTGCTGGTATGAAGCATTGATGTCGACATCGGTGCTGCATCGGTTGAATAAGACGAGGCTGACCAGTGTAAGTAGTAGTAATGAAACTTTCTTCATTTCAATATCATTAAGGACAACAAAAATAGATAAAATATATGTATGGGTAATTATTCCCGCTAATTATTTACACCGGCAGACTCGGTGGTAGCAGTATGCGGTGTGTGGTATGCGGTAGACAGTAGGCAGTAGGCAGTCTCCAGTACGCAGTAGCCAGTAACCAGCAACCAGTATCCAGTATCCAGTATCCA
>JAOZTN010000056.1:2533-6316 GCA_029942245.1 Bacteroidales bacterium
CCAGTATCCAGTATCCAGTATCCAATTCTTTCTATCTTTGCAACCAAATTGATACTCAAGCTTAAAGGATATGACTGAAATGGAATCGACCTTCCCCAAGATCACTACCCATGTCTTGCAGGAAATGAAACTGAAGCAGGAAAAGATTGCCATGTTGACGGCTTATGATTTCAGCATGGCCCGTATTCTCGATCAGGCAGGGATCGATATCATCCTGGTTGGCGATTCTGCCTCCAATGTGATGGCGGGACATAAGACCACTCTTCCCATCACCCTGAACGATATGATCTACCATGCTTCCTCTGTGATGAGGGCAGTAAAAAGGGCTCTTGTGGTTGTTGATCTGCCTTTTGGAACCTATCAGGGTGATTCCAAGACTGCCCTGCAGTCGGCTATCAGGATCATGAAAGAATCCGGAGCCAATGCCGTGAAAATGGAAGGAGGCGAGGAGATACTCGAGTCTATAGGACGTATACTTTCGGCAGGGATACCCGTGATGGGACACCTGGGACTGACCCCGCAATCTATTCATAAATTCGGAACCTATGTGGTGAGGGCCACAGACGAAGATGAAGCCCGTAAACTGGTGGCCGATGCTCAACTGCTGGAAAAAGCAGGTTGCTTCGGTATCATCCTTGAAAAAATACCCGCTAAACTTGCTGCTGAGGTAGCAAAAACTGTCAGAATCCCGGTGATCGGGATAGGTGCCGGACATGAGGTTGATGGACAGGTGCTCGTATTGCACGATATGCTTGGAATCACCCAGGAATTTTCTCCACGCTTCCTGAGAAGGTACCATAACCTCAGTGAGGAGATCAAAGGCTCGGTGAAGGCCTACATCACGGATGTGAAAAGCGTCGATTTCCCGAATGAGCGCGAACAATATTAAAATTTAATACCTCACCCCCTGGCTCCCGAGGGGGAAAAGGGGGACAGGGGGTTAAGGGGGTGAGGTGAAGCCTCCCAGAGATAAACCAAATATTATCAAACAGATTCGAACCATACATCCTTCCGAAGTCCTTTATGAGGACAATCACATAATTGTGGTAAACAAGCGTTCCTCTGATATTGTGCAGGGCGACAAAACCGGGGATGTTCCGCTGAGCGAGATTGTTAAAAAATACATTAAGGACAAGTATGATAAGCCCGGGGAGGTTTTCCTTGGGGTGGTGCATCGCCTCGACAGGCCCGTGAGTGGAGCCGTGATCTTTGCCCGTACCAGCAAAGCCTTGAGCCGTTTGAATGAGATGATCCGTGACAGGAAGATCGAAAAGACATACTGGGCTGTGACGGCAGATATGCCACCAGATATTAGCGGACACCTTACCCATTACCTGAGAAGGAATCAGAAGAAAAATATGTCGTTTCCTTATTCGGAACCCGGACCAGACCGATTGCAGGCAGACCTCAAATACCTCTTTCTGGCTTCTTCCGATAATTTTCATCTCCTGGAAATAGATCTGCTTACCGGCAGGCATCACCAGATTCGCGTACAGCTTGCCGAAATTGGCTGTGTGATCAAGGGCGACCTTAAATATGGTGCCCGGCGGTCGAATAAAAATGCTTCCATCCATCTTCATGCAAGAAAGATCAAACTGATTCACCCGGTGAAGAAGGAAACACTGGAGATCGTTGCTCCTGTACCCGACGACCCCGTCTGGAATTACTTTGAAAAAGAACTTACTTCCTAATTGGCATCTTTTCCTAACTTTGGATAATGCATGCACTCCGCCAATCTTTAAGATTGCTGGTCCTGATGGTCTTCATCCTGTCAGGGGATATGTTGTATGCACAATATTACAGCACAGGCCAGGAGCCTGCTTCCATAAAGTGGAGGCAGCTCAAAACAGCGCATTTTAAGCTGATCTTCCCTGATTATTATGAAGCGAATGCAAGAAAGCTGGCGGCATACCTGGATTCTACCTATTCTTACGCAGGACGTTCGCTGGATTATCAACCTAAGCGTATCTCGCTGGTGCTGCATACGCAATCAGCCAAATCGAATGCTGTGGTGGCATGGGCACCTAAAAGAATAGAGTTTTATACCACTCCGCCACAGGATATGTATGCCCAACCATGGCTTGAGCAACTGGCCTTGCATGAGTACAGGCATGTGGTGCAAACCGAAAAGCTTAACCAGGGTCCCACCAAAGTGATCTCCTGGATCTTTGGCCAGCAGGGGACGGGAGCAGTGCTCGGCCTTTATGTCCCCTACTGGTTTCTTGAAGGCGATGCTGTGGTAGCCGAAACGGGCATGAGCTATTCGGGCAGGGGCAGGAGCCCTCTTTTTGAGATGAAACTCAGGTCGCAGGTGCTGGAGAAAGGGATCTATTCTTACGACAAAGCAGTGCTGGGATCATATCATGATTTTATTCCAGGATCTTATGAGCTGGGATATATCCTTGTAGCGGAGGGAAGGAGAAAGTATGGCTGCGCTTTGTGGTCACATAGCCTCGACAGGATTGCCAGGAGGCCATACATGGTCACACCACTGCAAAAAGGGATCAAGGATATAAGTGGGCTCAGAAAGATCCCCTTCTACCAAGAAAGTCTGGGAGATGTACAGCAAAGATGGCTTGATCAGGACAGTCTCACAGGGACTGAGGAGCCAATTCATCTGAGCCCTGCATCAAAACATTATACCGATTACCGGCACCCAGCATTTATTAATGATAGCACCGTTGTTGCATTGCGTTCAGGGCTTGATGATATCAGCCGGTTTGTGAGGATAGAAAAAGATGGTAGCGAGAAAATCATTTTTACCCCCGGGCTGATCAAGCCGGAGGCCGTTTCCTATGCTGCCGGGAAGATCTGCTGGGCTGAAACAAAGCCCGACCTGCGATGGGCAAACAGGAGCAATACCGTGATCATGATCTTCAACATTGAAACAGGAAAAGCCAGAACGATCAATAATCACCTCAAGTTATTTGCCCCCGCACTAAACAGTGATGCCAGCAAAATAGTAGCGGTGCATACCGACAGCCTGGATCAATATTCACTGGTCATTTTGGATGTGATGAGCGGGGCGATCGAGATGAAAATGCCCACAGCTTCCAATATATTTCCGCTTACGCCGGTATGGGCAGGAGACGAGCTGATCATCGCTGTGCTGGTATCTGAAAATGGAAAAACACTGGCCAAGTTTGATGCTAGTTCCGGCAGGTACAAAACCTTTTTGAATTGGGATCATACAGAGATATCGCAGCCATATTTTCGCGCTCCATATATTTATTTCACAGGATCCTGGTCGGGAATTTCGAATATCTATGCCCTGAGTAAGGAAGATGCCACAATACACCAGCTCACCTCTTCGCGCTTCGGGGCAATGGATCCCTATATTGCCGGAGATGCTAAGTCCATGGTGTATGTCGATTATACTGCTGATGGCCATCGCATCGCCCGCCAGCAAATGGTACAGGAAAAATGGATCCCCCTGGAAAATGTTAAAGACCGTTCGATCAAGCTCTACAAATCCATTGCAGAGCAGGAGACCATTGTGCCGCCCTGGTCGGAAGCAGAGCCTACAGAGCTGCCATCAAAAAAGTATTCCAAGCTGGCAAACCTGTTCAATTTTCATAGCTGGGCGCCGCTGGATATTAATGCCAACACCTACACAGTAAATCCCGGTGTTTCTATTATGTCGCAGAACCTGCTGAGCAGTAGTTTCCTGAGCGCCGGATATTCATATAACCTGAGCGAAGAAGCCGGTAAGGTCTATGGCTCGTATTCCTATTCCGGGTGGTATCCCATCATCGATTTGTATGCCGACTATGGCCTGCGAAG
>JAOZTN010000056.1:6416-18444 GCA_029942245.1 Bacteroidales bacterium
CCTATTCCGGGTGGTATCCCATCATCGATTTGTATGCCGACTATGGCCTGCGAAGACAGAATGTTTATCTGCCAGAAGAAACAGAGGTTAGTTGGGATGAAACAAACCTGAAAGCAGGACTTCGTTTGCCACTGAACCTGCAAAGAGGGAAATACTTTACAGGCATCACACCATCAGCATATGTGAACCAGGGGTTCAGAAAGATGAAACCGAATAGCCCGGTGTCTTTTAAAAAGTCGAACGTGTTCTCTGCCTTATACAGCATTACGGCTTATAATCAGATCAAGACATCCTTTCGCGACCTTTATCCAAAATGGGGACAAAGCATTGGTTTGTATTACAGGGATACACCACTCGACCAGGATAATATGAGCTCTATCTTTGCCGGGATTGCCAGCCTGTATTTCCCGGGCATACTGAGGCATCAGGGATTGAATATCTATGCAGGCTACCAGTACAGGGTAACAGGATATTATAAGTTTTCAGATATAGTGAGCTATCCGAGGGGGATCACAGATGTGCAGGATCAGGAGCTGGTCTCCTTCAAGGGCACCTATGCATTTCCAATTGCCTATCCCGACTGGAGTGTTGGCCCGGTTTTATACCTGAAACGCATACGTGCCAATCTTTTTTATGATTATGCAGTGGGCTTAAACACTACAGGGAAAAACTATTATAATTCGACAGGTATTGATCTGATCACAGAAGTGCATGTGTTGAGATTCCTTGCACCTATCGACCTGGGGGTAAGGTGCACCTATCTTCCGGATGAAGGCAATGTAGCCTGGAGTTTTCTCTTTGGTATTGGCTTACCCTCATTTTATGTAAACAAGGAATCTGTCCAGCCAAATATGGGACTTTAATAGTAAATTATCATCCTGAGTATATGCGGAGGCCAGGATACTGGATACCCGCCTTCACTTCGTTACGGACGGGCAAGCTGGATGCTTGACGCTGGATGCTGGTTACTGGTTACTGGCTACTGGTTGCTGGTTTCCCCCGGTACCTAGTCCCCAGTCCCCAGAACCCAGAAAGCATATATTCCCTATCTTTAAGCTGCAAATTTGATTATTAAGCGATACTCCTTAAACAACGAGAATATGAAAAAGCGAGACCTTACCTTCAAGCCTGAACTTGAATCTATCATAAATAAATGCCAGATATGCAACATGGCCATGGTCGATGAAGATGGGATGCCTTATGTCCTTCCCATGAACTTTGGTTTTGAAGAAGATTACATTTATTTTCATTCAGCGCAGACCGGAAGAAAGATCGATGTGCTCAGGAACAATCCGAATGTGTGTATCTCATTCAGTACCGATGAAAAATTGAGGTGGGTGAATGAAGAGGTTGCCTGCAGCTGGGGCATGAGTTACCGTTCAGTGCTGGCTTCTGGAAAGGTTGAGTTTGTCGACGACTTTGATCAAAAAGAAGAGGCACTGAAAGTGATCATGAAAGCCTACTCTGAGATTAACTTCACTTTCAATGCCCCTGCTGTAAGAGATGTGCTGGTATTCCGTGTAAAAATTGAGAAATTACACGGCAGAGCATTCGGAAATTAGCTGGAGAGCCAACGCTCAGCCTCAATGGCTGCCATACATCCGCTTCCCGCGGCAGTGATGGCCTGGCGGTAAATGTGGTCCTGTACATCGCCTGCCGCATAAACACCTTCCACATTTGTTTTGGTTGAATCGTTTTCAGTCACGATATAACCCATGTCATCCATCTTAAGCTGGCCTGTGAAAATATCTGTATTGGGTTTATGTCCGATAGCTACAAAGAAACCATCGACAGGCAGTGTTTTTTGTTCTCCGTTTGTGGTGTCCTGGACAACAACTCCCGTAACTTTTTTGCCAAAACCTTCTGTCTCACCAACTACTTCAAGAGGGGTATGGTTCCATACCATTTCAATGTTTGGTGTATCAAAAACTTTTTTCTGCATGGCTTTGGAAGCACGCAATTCATCGCGACGATGGATCATAAATACTTTGTTGCACAGCTTGGCCAGGTAGGTAGCCTCTTCAGCAGCTGTATCTCCTCCGCCCACGATGGCAACATCTTTCCCTTTGTAGAAGAAACCGTCGCAGGTTGCACAGGCAGATACACCATAACCATTGTATTCAGATTCAGATTCGATTCCCAGCCATTTGGCAGTGGCTCCTGTAGCGATGATCACGGTTTCAGCTTCGATGAGCTTACCATCATCTGCTTTTGCAATAAATGGCCTTTTCGACAGGTCAATTTCGGTGATCATGCCCCAGCGTACATCGGTTTCGAACCTTTCAGCCTGTTTCTTCAGGTCTTCCATCATGGCCGGGCCATCGGTACCTTCCGGATATCCCGGAAAGTTATCTACTTCCGTAGTTGTGGTTAGCTGCCCGCCGGGCTGGAGCCCCTGGTACATTAAAGGTTTAAGGTCAGCACGTGCTGCATATATGGCTGCTGTATATCCTGCAGGCCCGGATCCTATGATCAGGCATTTGGTTTTTTCTGTTATCTCACTCATGGTTGCGTATTTATGTTTTATCCGGTTGACAAATTTACTCATTTTCAATTCAAGATTGAAGTGAATCCCTTATGTCATAAAGTATGCCAAAAACACGATGTGTTTTATTTGCAGCGGGTTAGCTGTTTTTAGGAGTCGTAATTTTGCTGACAAATTGGCGGAAAATAAGAGTATAAGAGTTGAGGCCTCCGCAATTATCCTTTTATCGGAACAATATAGTTTGAACACAATTATTTTGAGATTCCTACTCAATGGTAAGTAATTTAATGCGCCTTTGGGTTTCCGATGCCCGGGAAAGAATACAGCTGATCAGTGATCTTCACCGGGATATTTTCAGGAGATTTAAGGAGGTGAACATAGAAATTGCTTTTTCACAAATGGATCTCCACTTGCCTGATGTTGATCAATCCATTATCTTTGACAAGAAGGATTCAGATAAATGAGTATAAAACAAGGCAAGAACCTTCATTAGCTATAAATGTAAATTAACTATACAAAGTGCTCAGCTTTATGAAAAAATATTTAGCCATTATCCTGATATCATTTGCAACGATCCAGGTTGCTCAGAGCCAGATCTTAATATCACTGCTATTTGGTGATAAACTCAACACAGGTAAGATTGAGTTTGGACTCAGTGGAGGCTTAAACCTTACTTATCTCCGTGGTATCAGTGAATCAAGAGGCCAGCAAAATTGGGCCCTGGGCTTTTACTTTGATTTTCTTTTAAAAGAAAAATCACCCTGGTATATCGCAACAGGTGTTTATGTAAAGTCAAATGTCGGGGCAAGGAATATCCCCCTGGATTATCCGGGAAATCGTACTATTAATGATTCTATTTATACCGGCTTTGTGAACTTCAATGGAACGGTCGAGAAGCAGTTTAATACATTTTATGTACCGATCAACCTGAGGTATATGACAAAAAGCGGCATTTTCATAGAAGGAGGTGCCCAGATCGGGCTGGTCTTCAAAACACGTGATATCTATACGGCAAATGTTGACGATAATAAACTGGAGTATAAGGTGATCAAGGGCGTTGTAAACAATGGATTATATAAGTGGTTCGATGGGGGCGTTGATGCGGGGGTCGGTTACAAAACAAAAAAGGGCTGGAAGATAGGGGTCTGGTACTATGTCGGCTTAACCAATATCTACAAGAACGATTTTGATTTTAAAGCATATAATTCATCATTGTATGTATTGGCCACCATCCCAATAGGGAAAAAGAAAGCCGAAAAGGCAAGGGCTGCGAAAGAGGCGGAAATGAATAAATAAGCATGACCTGGATCCTTTGAAAAGTAGGGCTGTATATATAATCCTGTTTGTGTCGGTGTTAGTCTTCAGTATGAGAAATGGCATTGCCCAGAAGACCGATACTATCATCCATATCAATGGTAATATACTTACCGGGGAATTAAAAAAGCTGGCGTATGGCATTAACCTGAACCTGTCATATTCATTTCATTGATCAAATCTTATTCAAAAACATGGCCGGGCTCTGGCCTGAGCAACTAGAAAAATCCTTTTTCCTGTAGGTCAATGATCAGCTCCTGAACAGTGGTATTGTAGCCTTCCCGACCTTTTTCCAACTTCCAGTTAGTAATGGAATCCATCCTTTTTAAAAAGTTTTTTTTCTCGTGGATGGTATCTTGTTCCTGTGAATGAAGTTGACCTGACAGACAGGAGAGTATCAGAAATAGAGCAAGAGATTGAATTAGTATCCCTGGATTATATGAAACCTTCATTCTGTGAGCTTATGAGAACTATAATCTGCAGAGTTTAGATATCTGCGAGATAAGTGATTTTGTGCTATGACGACTTCTCAATCGTATCCTTGATCTTTTATACTGGAAAGAACTAGTTTTTACAGCCCAATTTACGTTATTAACTAGCTGGAAAACAATATACTAATGTATCATACTTAATAATAAGTATTTTATTTCAATTCTGAGAAAATACCAAAGAAGTGAGATGACAAAGTAGGATTGTAACCTTACTGGCCATTTTCTTTTTGGTTGTTGATCTTCTTTATTTCCCGTCTCTCCTGTCGTTGTTCCTTTTTGTTGATGCCGATCGACGACAGCATACCGCTCAGGAGGCTCTTCCAGGCATAGTTCAGTATGGCTTTTTCAGGATCACGCTCAAAGTATACCTGCCCCACCCGAGGAGCCTTCCCAAACTTCGGATTGTTCTTGTGGATGAGAAGATCATTGATCAGGAAGCGGGTGATCCCTCCAAACATGCCCTTATTTCGCTCCGCTTTTTTTCTGTTGTAGAGGCTCAGCTTAAGTTTTTTGTAAGTGAAAATCATCGAGCCCATGCTATGATGATTGTTCCCGGTGATGAAGGTATTTTCGATCCTGCCATTGCCTTGTTTTATCGACAGGCCCATCAAATTTTCTGTCAGCGGGTTTAGTATGGTGAGGTCAAGAGGTTCCGAACTTGCATTCATCCAGAAATCATTGCTATCGCTGAGATATGGGAATACAAGGGCAACATTAAAACGTGTTTGCCCCATGACATATGATTCCAGGTCGACCTTCAGTGCGGCGGTCGGGTCAGGATGAGGCAGGTCGCTGGTTATACCATATAGATTAAGCGTAAAACGATCAAAAAATATGGAGCCCGGCTGGGAGGATTTTTCTACATACTCACTATATATTACAAAAGAATTAAATAGCCGGATCGAATCTACAGTGAACTTTTGATTCATCATACGGAGCATGTCCTGGGGCATCAATTTGAAGTCATTTTCTTTCCTGGCATAGGTTTTATCCCTGGTCATCTCCAGATATATGCTGTCAACATCAACGCTCCCTACGTGAATGATATTATTTTCGATAAGTTCCTCCAGACGAAAATCGTGAATTTCAAGCCTGCGACCAAAAAGGCTCATCCTGTCTGTTTGATACCTGGCTCTTTTGAAAAATTCAGCATCATCATATCGCGGGATCACCTGAAAAGAGTCAACACTTATTACATCCCGTTTAAAGTCGTAGCTGATGATCCCTGAACGGATCTCGTAAAGGCTGTCTTTCGATATTTGTGTGCGACCTTTTAAATCAATGCTCATCCTTTTTACGATAGATGTGCTGGCATGCTCGAACACATTTGTATCAATGTCGATGTTATTGATAACAAGGCCAATGCTATCTGCCAGAAAAACGTGGGAGGAAGTGTCATCGAAGGTTTTGTATTGCACCCGTACTTCGCTGAATACCGTGGTGTCTACACTGAGCCTGGTCATCAGGTCGCCAATTTTCCTGAAGGTCTTAATATCGAGGTCCAATGGTGCATTTTTCTGAGTTTGCAAATCGGTGGTAATTACCAGGTTGGCATCGGAAAGATAGAGTTTGCCCATTTCCAGTTTGCTGGGAAAGGAGTTCTTTATAAAGAGATTGCTTATCAGTAATGCATTCGACGAATAACTCCATCCGGTCCTTTCGTCATCACCCAATTTTTTCTTCTGCAAATTCCCTCCTGATATGTTGCTCAATTGCAAATGATTCCCATCAGGACGGTAAAGTCCGCTCTGAATAAGGAAGTGGTCATGTTTGAGAGAATCGCGGAAAGAAAAAGTCCCGAAATGGAATGAAATGTCATCCATCAGGTTATCATCTTTTGTGCCTTTGGGAGTATGCCTTAGATGAAAATCATTCAAGGATATTTCAGGGTTTGATGAAGCCCCAATTAGTTCGATGTTCACATTAATTTTTTCAAGCTCTAGGCCAGAATATTCAATGTTCATGATATCAGCGGGATCAAAGCTCCTGGATCCCTTTTCCTCCTTGCTTTCTTCATCCTGCAGGAGGGCCATATCGAGGGTCAGCTCAGCGATACTCAGGTCTTGAAACTTCAGCTTTTTATCGTTGATCCTGTCCAGGTTAATATTGCTAATCTCAAATTTTGGTAGACTGAGCTTGCTGATTTGAATGCCGGCGTCTAGTTTTGTAGTTTCTTGTTCAATAAGTAGCCCCTTCAGCAGAATATTATGCTGTGTGAGGTCAACAGAAAGTTCATCCAGACCAAGGATGTGCCCAAATGCTTCTGCAGCCGTTGATTTAAGCTTTACATGTCCACGAATGCCAGCCAGATCTTTTATGCTGACTTCCTGTCCCTCAAATCTGATTCCCTCAAGAAGGATATCGAGTTGTGATTGAAAGGCGACCTCCTGAGCTTCATAGTTTGCACGCTGATCGATCTGAATGTCAGGGAAACGGATCGTATTGATATGAATTGAATTAAAAGGCATGCTGAAAAGGGCCTCTTCATCGCTTTGCCAGGCTTTTCCGGGGCTTTTCCCAGGGATATCGATATCGCCGCTGAATCGTACCCGTCCTGATGTTATTTCGTCTCCATTGATCCGCCCCTTATTGATCAATTCATGGATCATGAATCCTTTCAGGGATAGGTGCTCAAGGTTTAAGCGGCTATTCCCTGACTGTCCCGGAAGGAGGCATGTGATCTGCCCAAATTGAACATCCTGCCGTTTTATACTGAGAGCCTCACAATTTATCTGCATACCACGGGTGGAGACATAATTTATCTTGCCGGCTTGCAGATAAAGTTCATCCAGGTTTGCTGAAATCTTATCATCCCTGAAGCTAAAGGGATCTTTGATCTTTGTTTCCAGATTGTTGATCTGAAGATTAAATGTGGCTTTTTTGAAAATTTCCAGGCTGCTATTGTGCAGAGACAGACTATCAAGCTGAACATAATCAAAAATAGCTTTCGAGCCTTGCCCTTCAGACTTTTGATGAAAGATCTGGTGCCCAAGGTCAATACGTCCATTAATATCACGGATGTCTATTTTCAGATGCATTTTCAGCGGCTTGGGAATAGGGTCTTCTGAAATACCATCGATAGTTATTTTTCCGGCAAGAAATTGCAAGTTAGAATCTGTCTGCTGATTGCCAATATTCAGCTTAAACAATTCAGCTCTTTCGCTTTTCGAATCATATCTGCTACTGTCGATAAAAGCTCTGATTCCTGACGAGGGATGGGTATAACTCCCTTTTCCGGTGGTGAAGACAAATTCATCAAACACAAGTTTTCTGAAGACATCGCCCTTCATAGATGAGTCGATCAAAACTCCATATAATTCAAGGTTGAGATGTTCAAGATGTGAGATGGTATCGTTATGGTCATCCAGGAACTCAAGGTTAAAATTGTGAATACCCAGAGTGTCGAGCCTGAATTTGATTAGATCATTGGCCAGCTGGCGGAAAAATTCATTGTTGACCGTTTGCTTGCTTTCGCGTGAATTCCCGGTATTTGTGATAAAATATCCATCAGAAATGCGGGCTGATTGGAGCTCTATTTCATCTTTCCCACTGATCTCATTGATGCTTAGTCCATTAAACTCGATCAGCTTCGCTGCCAGGGCGATCTGATTGCTGCTATCAGACAGGCTCCGTGGAAAAAGCTTAACCCCGGAGATGCTTAGACGGTTTTTCAAAATGCTGAAATATAGCAAACCCAGGTCGAGATCATAGCCGGAGATCGGCAGTCTGTCAATGTTTCCAATTTTAAACTGAATGTCATCTGAAAATAAGATACGCCTCGCTTCATCCTGATCCTCAGCAAGCGTGCTGAAGTTTTCAATGTAAATGGTATAGTCCACCTCATCGATTTTGTTTCCTTCATCCATCAGGGGATCAACCCGCAGCGTCCCATAATCAATGATGATCCTTCCGATTTTGATCTTCTGTCCGGCATGCAGATCAGGATTCGACTCTAAGATAGAGATGAGATGACTGAGGTCGAAGTTGGACTGTTGTTCGCCCTCCTGCTCCCTGATCAGGGCTTCAGGCCTTGTCACATAAAGGCTGTCGGCAATGAAGCTTTTACCGAAAAGCAGCTCACCAATGGAAGTCCCGTATAAATGTATAGTGTCGAAATATAGTTCTTTCAACTCCATCGATTTGCCCTTGTCGATGAAGGTATTCTGGAAGTTCAGCTTTGGGTTGAGAAGGTAAAGATCCCCGTTCAGTCCAATATGAATTTTATTTAATGTCAGGCTGACTTCCTTGTTTGTCGTTTGAGACAGATATGAAGGCAGATAAGACTTAATTATGGAATCGCGAAAGAGATAAATGCTGGCAAGAATCAACACGAAGGCAAGCGCTAAGAGCGAAATGATTTTTTTCCAAAGGGGCTTGCTTTTCCACATTGCCTAAAATTACTATAATTTCTCTTTAGGTCCAGTAGGGAAATAGAGAAAAAATTGCCTTTGCCCCCCTGTCCCTATTTGGCCGGCATAATGTAATGGATTCCAGCATCAGGGCCTAATGGCAGTCCGAGAAGCAGCCATATTACTAATAGCAGGACCCAGGAGATCAAGAATCCAACTGAGTATGGAACCATGGCGGCTATAATGGTTCCTATACCTGCCTTCGGATCATACTTCTGAACAAAAGCAATGATGAGAGCAAAGAAGCTCATCATCGGAGATATAACATTTGTAACACTATCACCAATTCGGTACACTACCTGTGAAAGTTCGGGTGAATACCCCATGATCATAAACATGGGTATAAATATTGGCGCCAGGATGGCCCATTTCGCTGAGGCACTACCCATCAGCATATTAATGGTGGCCGACAATAAAATAAACAGTATCATCAAGGGTATCAGTCCGATGTCGGCTGACATCAAAACATTTGCTCCCTTTACAGCCATGATAATTCCCAGGTTACTCCATTTGAAATATGCCACAAACTGAGCCGCAAAGAAAACAAGCACGATATATGTTGCCAGAGTTTTCATGGAAACTGACATCCCATGAACGACATCAGCATCATTTTTAAATGTTCCGGTAGTAAAGCCATATGCCAGCCCCATGGCACCTGCAGTAACAAATAACATGGCAACAACTCCCCGGATGAGGGGTGAAGTCAACAGGCCTCCATCTGTTCCTCTGAAGAACCCATTCTCAGGAATTAAACCGATGAGTGTAATAATGATGATAGCTGTCAGGGCAAACAGTGCATTCCTGAGCCCTTTTTTCTCTCTTCGTGTAAGCTTATTGAATGACGTTTCGCTTTCTTCGACTTTGTTGGTATAGGGCCCAAGTCTGGGTTCTACTATTTTGTCTGTGATCCATGTGCCAACAAAAGCAATGACAAAGGTTGAAGCCACCATGAAAAAATAATTTGCCGTTGGGTTCACCTCATAGGCGGGGTCAAGGATCTGGGCCGCTTCCTGCGACAATCCGGCGAGCAATGGATCCACAGTACCCAGCACCAGGTTAGCGCTGAACCCACCCGAGACGCCTGCAAAAGCGGCAGCCATCCCTGCTATGGGGTGCCGGCCTACAGCAATAAAGATGACCCCGGCAAGAGGTATAAGTAAAACATAGCCGACATCAGAAGCTATGTTGGATAAGATACCGGTAAATACAAGCACAAAAGTAAGCAAGTGTTTCGGTGAGTTCAGCACCAGCAATCTGATCACTGTGTGTATCAATCCACTTTGTTCCGCAATACCAATTCCAAGCATGGCAACAAGGACGATTCCCAGGGGTGCAAAGCCGGTGAAATTATCCACCATTTCAAGAAGAATTCTATGAATACCGTCCTGCGACAGCAAATTGACCGGTCTTATGATCTCCTGTGTAGCTGGATGGATGGCTGACCATCCCAAAAAATGCCCAAGAGCTGAAAATACCAATGCAGCAAGGGCAAATAAGGCAAATAATGTTGCTGGATGGGGAAGCGCATTGCCCGCCCTTTCTGTCCAGTTCAACATGCGTTCAAGAATTCCTTTTCTTTTTTTCTTATTATTCATAATAAGATTATAGCCGTTAGTTAATTTTCTTTGAAGTCCAGCCCCATTCCTTTAGCTCTTTTTTCCCAATTTTCACGCGCTGCCAGTTGCATATCCTCAATATTATCCATTTCGTCAACTATTTCAAGACCAAGGATGGTTTCTATAATATCTTCCATCGTTACAATACCCGATGTTCCACCATATTCATCTACAACCAGAGCTATATGTTCCCTGGAATTGGTGAATGTGGCATAGATTTCGGAGATAGGCAGATTGACATAAATGACTAGCAAATCACGGGCAATCAAACTCAATTTCAGATCCTTGTTGCCTTCAACCATATTCATTAATAGTTCATCCTTTAAAAAATACCCGGAAATTTGATCAAGTGTAGTGTCATAAACTGGAATCCTGGAAAATGGTATTGATGGATGTGATTTATAAAGGTCTCCCACAGTCATAGCACCAGGTGTGGCAAAAATTACGGTTCGGGGCGTCATAATGTCCCTGGCTTTAATTTTGTCAAAGTGGGCAATATTTTGAATAATCTGCGACTCATCCTTCCGGATAATACCTTCATTTACTGCGATCTCTGCCATTGTTGAAAAATCGGAACGACTCAAAACACTTTTTCTCTCCTGGATATTAATTGTTTTGGTTATAAGTTGACTTATAATTACAAAAGGATACAAAGCAACAATCATAATACGCAAGGTGTAAACTGTGAATGGGGTTAAATTCATCCAATAGTTAGCGCCCAAAGTTTTTGGTATTATCTCTGAAAGAAACAGGATTAAAATGGTAAGTAATGCAGAAACTAATGATAAATACTCATTGCCCCAAATTATTTGAGCCTGGGCACCAACTCCGGCAGCCCCAATGGTGTGGGCAAAAGTATTCAATGTAAGGATTGCTGCTAATGGTCTGTCAATGTTGTTCTTGTAGCTTTGCAGTAAGTTAGTATATGGTTTGCCATCTTGTGTTTTAATTGCTGTAAAAGATGGAGTCACGCTTAAAATAACTGCTTCAAGTATCGAACAAAGAAATGATACCAGCAGTGCTAATAATAAATAAATTACAAGCAAAGTCATTTTGCAAATTTACCATATTACTGCCAATTGTAACAATTGAAGGACTTAAGCCTGATCCGCGTGTTTGTTGTATGCATTTAGAAAGATAAGGGACTATTTAATGTCTTATTTATTTTTTGGAAAAGAATTAACTTTCCAGTCCCAAAGAATATTAAATTCTGTATTCGGTATTCTGAAATGTCAATGTAACATTCAATATTGAACATACAATTGAAAATCGAACGTACAGAATACAGAATTGACAATTTTATCGGGGTGTGGCGCAGTCTGGGCGCATTTCTTATAATGCCACAAAATCAATTCAATACAACCTTCACAAGGGCTGATTTCTCTTGATCTGAGCCATATACCTAATGGAATTTATATGTTACAACTAGCTGATGATGCAGTTGTATTATCAGGGATGGTCATTGTGCAGCATTAGTATCAATTAAAGATCTTACGATATCCGGTTTTGATGCAGTCCAACTTGTTATTTTGTCATTAACAAGATTCCTCCTCCACTCTTTCCTAAGGACTCATCTACTTTAATTGACATTCCCTTCAGTTCTTTAGAGGACAAGATGTTCTTTTGGAGGTAAGTATTTTATTTTTCTGAGGATTATATGAGGATGTGCTCAAGTAGGGATGAACAGTTTTCTTCATTCCTTGTTTATAATAA
>JAOZTN010000057.1:0-2873 GCA_029942245.1 Bacteroidales bacterium
ACACTTCCATTTACACAAGATTTTTCAAGCGGAGCATTACCCAGTTGCTGGGCCATTATTGATAATGAAGGAGGTGGTCAGGCATGGACATTCAGTTCAACCAGGACATTCAACTCAACGACATCCGGCAATGGTTTTGCCATTGTTGACAGCGATGCATATGGCAGTGGAAACAACCAGGATGCCGATCTGGTTACACCAGAGTTCGATTTTTCCGGTTATGTGTCTGTAAATATGTATTTTGAGCATTACTTTAAAGAATATCAAATCGAGTCAGGCACATTTTCCTATAGTACCAATGGAGGTTCTACATGGACCCAGGTCCAACAATGGACGGCTGAAACTGCAAACGCAGAAACATTTGACCAGGATATGACGTCTGAAGTTGCAGGACAATCCTCAGTTAAATTCAAATGGAACTATACTGGTACCTGGGGCTATTACTGGATGATTGATGATGTCAGTATTACCGGTGTAGAAGGTGGTTCTACAGTTTTACAGGACATCAACCTCACTAGTGGATGGAACATCTTCTCTTTCAACAATGTTCCTCCCAATCCAAATATGCTAACCATAGTTCAGCCCCTGATCGATGGGTCGACTCTTGTAAAAGTAACCAGCCAATCCGGTGGCTTTATACAATACATAGTCTCATCCTGGATGAATACCATTGGCGATATGTCAAATTCCCAGGGTTATTATATTAATGTTTCCGGGACCACAATCCTGAATACCAGTGGCTCCGGAGTTACATTCCCATTTGATATTCCACTTACAACAGGTTGGAACATTATGGGCTATCCATGCGAGGTATCACAAACTGCTATTACCGTATTGCAGCCTTTAATCGATGCCGGTTACCTGGTGAAGGTGATCAACGAATCAGGTGGTTTTATACAATATATTAACGGTATTGGCTGGATCAACTCCATTAATACTTTTGAACCCGGTGAAGGATACTACATTAATGTAAACAGCAATTGCACACTCACATTGAGCGATCCGGGCAAGGGAACAGATCCGTTTATTGCTCCCGAAGCTCCTCAGACAGAATATTTCACTTCATTAACCAGCAATCCATTCTCGCCGATGAACGTGCTTATAAGCGCTATTTATTCGGATGATTTTACAATGGAAACGGGTGATGAAATAGCAGTTTATGATGGTCTTATCGAAGTTGGCAGCATGGTCGTGCAGCAAACAGATAATGATTTTCAGATGCTAACGCTGCGTGCCGATGATCCGACTACAGAAGTGCAGGACGGATTTATTGCCGGTGGCGAATTAAGCTTCAGATACTGGGATAAGAGTAATAATATCCTGTATACCGACATTGAAGTTACTCAATTGTTTGGCGATAAGGAATTCACTCGTCTGGGCACCTTTGGCGCAGAACTTAAGATCGGAAGCCTCGGCCTGAACGAAAACGGATTGCCTAACAACAATTACCTCTCTCAGAATTACCCAAACCCATATACTGAGCATACATATATTGAATATGGTATTGCTGAAGATGCCCAGGTGCTACTCAGCATTTATGATGTATATGGCCGGAAGGTGAAAGAGGTTGAAGATATGAAACGTGAAGCGGGTAATTACAAACTGACACTTAACCGTTCTTCACTCGAATCAGGTATTTATTACTACAGGCTCGATGTGATTGGTCAAAATGCTAAGTTCAGTGAAACCCGAAAAATGATATTGTACTAAAACATCTATAAGGCAAAAAAAAACAAAATAAAGCAAAACAAAACCAGTTCTTCCTCATCCGATTATTGCAAATTTCCTGATGAAAGGTAGTTTATACCTCTCATAATGAAACCTATTTGCCCTTTTTGACGAATAACAGGTAAAAATAGAAACCAAATTAACAATACCAAAACCACTCCAATGAAGAGATTGTACTTAATCATCGCATTGCTTGGTGTATTTTTCAGCACCGTAGGCACAATTAACGCACAGCATTTTACACCGGTTTATACCGGAAACCCTTATCAGGCTATGAACTTCATCGTTACCGCCGCAACCCTGGATGCCTCTAATCTGGGCGCAGGTGATGAGATTGCGGTCTTCGATGTTGATGGAGGCTCTGAGATTTGTATTGGGTCACTTGTCTTAACAGGCCCGATCAGTGGTACAGCCACCTTCCCGGCTGCGACGGATGATCCGCTTACTTCTGGAAAAGATGGTTTTACAGCCGGAAATTCTATTATCTACCGATTCTGGGATAATAGTGCAGGAGTAGAAGTCATTTGTTTAACTCCCACTTATACACCAGGCTTCAACGAAGTGTATACTTCACTTGGAACAGCTGTTTTATCCCTTTCCGGGATTACCAGCCCTACAGCCGCTGCCGGCAGTGATGCCAGCGTATGTGAAACTGATACTTATACCCTTTCAGGATCCGCTACCAACCAGGCTTCAGTACTGTGGACCACATCCGGGACAGGTACATTTGATAATGCTGCCTTGCTCGCTGCTACATATACACCAAGTGCTGCTGATATCAGTGCAGGAACAGTTACACTAACCTTAACTGCATATGCCAACGGGACCTGTACTGATCATGCCAGTGACGATATCGTACTGACATTCATCGATGCTCCTACTTCTGATGCAGGTACAGACGCCACAATATGTGAAACTGATTCATACCTCTTATCCGGTGCTGCAACAAACTATTCTTCTGTAGAATGGACCACCGCTGGTGATGGTACTTTTGATGATGACGCCATACTGGGGGCTACTTATACTCCCGGAACAGCTGATGTCACTGCAGGAACGGTTACACTTACGCTGACAGCTACTGCTACGGCTCCTTGTACAGATGCTACTGATGATATCGTGATCTCAATCGAGGATGCCGCTACTGC
>JAOZTN010000057.1:2973-15192 GCA_029942245.1 Bacteroidales bacterium
CTTGTACAGATGCTACTGATGATATCGTGATCTCAATCGAGGATGCCGCTACTGCTGATGCAGGTACAGATGCTAACATATGTGAAACTGACACATACCTCTTATCCGGTGCTGCAACAAACTATACTTCAGTTGAATGGACTACAGCGGGTGATGGTACTTTTGATGATGACGCCATACTGGGTGCTACTTATACACCGGGATCCGGAGATATTGCTGCAGGTACTGTTACACTTACGTTGACAGCTTCTGCTAACACCCCTTGTACAGACGCGACTGATGATATCGTGATTGGCATCTATGGACAGCCTACTGTAGATGCAGGTACTGACGGCGACGTTTGTGAAACCGGTTCTTACCTGTTGTCCGGAGCGGCTACCAACCAGGGATCTTCCCTGTGGACTACGGCCGGCGATGGTACTTTCGATGATGACGCCATTTTGGGTGCGACATATACACCTGGTTCAGGCGACATTACTGCAGGAACGGTAACGCTTACACTCACAGCTTATGCTGTAGCACCTTGCGGAACTGATGCAACAGATAATATCGTACTTACGATACAGGATCTGCCAACAGCTTCTGCCGGTGCTGACGCTTCTGTTTGTGATGGCTCTGACTATACACTTTCAGGATCAGCCAATAACCAGTCAGCAGCTGTATGGAGCACCGCAGGTGATGGTACTTTTGACAATACTGCCTTACTTGCAGCCACATACACACCTGGAACAAATGATATTGCCAACGGATCAGTTGTGCTGACCCTGACAGCATCATCAATAGCACCATGTGCTACTGACGTTCCCGATGATATGACATTAAGTATTCAGGAAAATGCAACAGCAAATGCCGGACCTGATGCCACTGTAGCTTCAGGATCTGACTATACACTTGCCGGTGGAGCAACTAACCAGGCCTCTGTGCTCTGGACAACTGCAGGTGACGGTACTTTCGATGATGCCTCACTGCTGGCAGCTACCTATACACCGGGTACAGCCGACCTTAATTTCGGATCCGTTGTACTTACTCTGACTGCAATAGCCACTGCTCCATGTAGTGTTGCTGATGCTGATGATATGACCCTGTTCTTCTCATTTACTCAGACCACCAACCTGACACTGGGATGGAATATCATATCATTGTATGTTCAGCCAACGGACATGGATATGCAGGCCATCGTACAACCATTGATCGATAATTCTACATTGATCAAGGTACAGGATGAAGATGGTGATTTTGTTGAATTCATCCCGGGACCGGGCTGGACCAATACTATTGGCAATATGGCCAACACTGAAGGTTATTATGTTAAGGTGAATGCAAATACCAATCTCGATTCAGATGGTACTTATGTGATCTTCCCATATGATGTAGCCCTCAATTCAGGCTGGAATATGGCAGGATATCCTGTCAAGCAGTCGCAGGATGCGATGACAATACTTAACGACCTGATTTCAAGCAATAGCCTTGTCAAAGTAATGGATGAAGCAGGTAATTTCATTCAGAACATTCCTCCATACGGATGGCTGAATACCATTGTCAACTTCGATCCTAGTGAAGGTTATTATATCAATACCAGTGTCAACGACATACTCACATACGCGCAGCCAACCAAGTCATCACAACCGGGCATAGTCCCTGAGATCCCTGCTACTGAGCATTTCTTCTCACTTGAAGGAAACCCCTTCAGCCCGATGAACGTTGTTGTTCAGAGTATTATCGCTGACGGATTCCAGGTTGAAGATGGTGATGAGATTGCTGTTTACGATGGCGACCTTGAAGTAGGTAGCGCTGTGATCCATCAGGAATATGGTGGTTACCAGGTGATCATTGCCGCAGGCGATGATCCTGCCACTGAAGACATCGACGGCTATAGCCCCGGAAATACGATTACTTTCAGGTACTGGGATAAGAGCCACAATATGGTTTACGAAAATATCCAATCGACGCACTATTTCGGCGACAAAGAATTTGCAGGCCTTGGCACCTATGCCGGTGACCTCAAGATCTCTGCACTGGGTGTGTCAGAATATGATCATACTGCCCCTGCATTCCTGGGACAGAATTATCCAAACCCATTTTCTAATAACACAACGATCAACTTCGGCATCTATGAGGATGGCACAGTTCTGCTGAGCATCTTCGACGTGTCGGGTAGAAGGATTCACATCCTGGAAGACGCCCAGCGCACCAGGGGCAGGTATACTGTTCATTTCGACAATGCCTACCTCGAACCGGGTGTTTATTACTACCAGTTAGAGTTCAGCAGCAATGGAAAGAACTGGAGTGAAACCAAGAAGATGATCGTTCATTAATTGGATCGACAATGAAAAGAATCCAAAGATTCATAGTGGCACTGAGCCTGGCCCTGCTTAGCTCAGTGCCCCTTTCAGGCCAGCATTTCGTACCGGTATACCAGAGTTTATACCAGCCCATGAATATTATTGTCAATGGGGCAACGATTGCTGGAGTTGACCTGGAAGCAGGTGATGAAATAGGAATTTTCGATACGGACATAAGTGGAACTGAAATTTGTGTAGGATCAATAGTCCTCACAGGGCCTATTACTGTTGGCAATCCCTTGCCAATAGTGGCCAGCACAGATGATCCGCTTACTACTGAACAGGACGGTTTCATTGTTGGAAACACCATACTGTACAGATTCTGGGATAACAGCTTATCGATAGAATTGATTTGTATTACCCCAAGCTATGAAACAAGCTTTGATGAGGTATTCACTTCTCTCGGAACCGCGCTGTGCGGACTGGAAGGCATTTATAGTCCTACTGCCGATGCGGGTGCGGATGATGAAAGCTGTTCAGATACACCCTACACCCTATCCGGGTCTGCTACGAATCAGGAATCCATACTCTGGGTGACCAGTGGTGATGGAACCTTTGACGATGCGACCTCACTCACGGCAACATATACGCCGGGATCGAGTGATATAGGAAGTGGAATTGCCACGCTGACCTTAAACGCATACGCTGTAAGCCCATGTGGTGATGATGCCAGCGATTTCATGGTTTTACTTGTCCAGGGGGCACCGACTGCTGATGCCGGAGCTGATGATGACATTTGTGAAGATGCATCCTATACGCTTTCAGGGATAGCTACTAACCATGATGCTGTGTTATGGACTAGTTCAGGTGACGGTACCTTTGATGATGCCACACTGCTCAATGCTACCTATACACCCGGAAGCGGGGATATCAGTGGCGGCGGAGCAACACTGAGCCTCACCGCCACTGCGATTTTGCCATGTGGCACTGATGCTGTGGATGATATGGTGTTGAGCATACAAACCCTGCCAACAGCCAATGCAGGGGCCAATGCCAATATCTGTGAGAATGTTTCCTATACGCTCTCAGGTTCAGCAACCGACTATGCATCCATACTCTGGACATCCGACGGTGATGGTAGCTTCGATGATGCAACTTTACTTAATGCAACATACACCCCCGGGACTGATGATATCAGCACCGGTGTGGCCATTCTCACCCTTACAGCCAGTGCAATGTCGCCCTGTGGTGTTGATGCTTCTGATGATATGGTTCTTACCGTACAGAATCTTCCCTTTGCCAGTGCCGGACCGGATGAGACTATTTGCGAAGGGCAAACACACACGCTTGTTGCCTCAGCCTCGAACTATTCAACGCTTAGCTGGACAACAGCTGGTGATGGGACTTTCGATAATGCAAGTATATTGAATGCAACTTACACACCGGGAACAGGAGATCTCAGTAACGGCTCAGTGGATCTGACCCTGACTGCCAGCGCTGTCTCCCCCTGTGGTACAGGCATGATAGATGTGATGACATTAAGTTTCGAGTATTTGCCATCCACCCCTGCAACCCCTAGCGGGCCCACTGACGTTGATATCCACATTACTCCAACAAGCATATATGAAGTTGTTCCAACTACACCGGGAGCGATCACATACGACTGGACCTTATCTCCTCTTGCTGCCGGAAACCTGGTTAGCAGCGGAGTTACTGCCACAGTTACCTGGAATGCAGCTTATCATGGCTTTGCCTATGTAAAGGTGTATGCCGTAAATGCCTGCGGAAGTATGGTATCTGATTCACTGGAGATCAATGTATATAACACTGTTGGAGTGCCGGGTCATGAAAACAGCGGGCTGAGTGTGAACATCATGCCGAACCCGAACAATGGTCACTTCAGGGTGAATATTGAAGGCGTTGAGAGCGAGCTGAACCTGGCCCTGTTTGGGTCTGATGGCAGTTTGATCGAAACACGTCTTATCAATAACACAGGAACAAACAATATGGAATTTAGCCTGGAAGACCTTCCGAACGGATTGTACTTTATCAGGATATATAATGAGAAGATAAATCTTTTAAATAAGGTTATCATACAATAACCAGGCTTTACGTTTACAAACCATGACCGGCAGGAACAATAGTTTCTGTCGGTTTTTTTATTCAGGAAATGATAAGGGAGAGCCATACGCAGGATCAGTCAGGAAAGACTCATCCCTGAGCGCTTTAATAAAGGCGATGAGATCGGTTTTTTCTGTAGGTATAAGTTGGGTACCCCCATTGGCAATATGATGCATCAGGGGATCGATATAGGGCGACCAGAGTAATCCGTGTGCGTAGAAGTCTACCACATCTTCCAGGGTAGAAAATCGGCCATCGTGCATATAGGGTCCCGTAAGTTCAATATTCCGGAGTGTGGTGGCTTTATATGCTCCTTGATCCATTGGATCCCCGGTAATGGCAAAACGGTCGTCGATGCCCTCGAAAACACTATCCTTCCCATTATTATAGAACAGGTTGGTTGTAAATAAAGGATTCCCGAATCCACCATGGCAGTGGAAACAGTCGGCACCTTCTTCTGTAGTAAAAAGTACGAAGCCATTGAGTTCAGAGGGGCTCAGTTGCTCCTCCCCTTTCATGTAGCGGTCAAATTTTGAATTTGCAGAGACCATGGTCCTGATAAATTGCGCTACCGCCATGCTGATCCTCTCCATGCTCACCACTTCGGTACCGAAAGCCTTCTTGAACATATCACGATAGCCCGGTATGGAGGCAATGAGTGCTTTAGTACGGTTGGTATCGCCATTCATCTCATGGGCTGCCACAACGCCCATCCACACAAGGTCTTCAATATTTCGCTGGTAGGGATTGGGATTATCTTCCGACACACGGCCGTTCCAGAGATATCCGTTCATATTCCAAACCAGGTTAATGAGTGGAAGCATATAATGGGGTGTTTGATGACCTGTGAGCCCATGTGGGCGCCCATCGATAAATTCAGGGTGGTCGATGCCACACTCGAATGATCTTTCCTGCAGGTGACAAGTAGCACAGCTCATGAGTGAATCAGGATGCGTACGCCCCGACAGCCTGCCATCATAAAACAGGTAGCGGCCAAGCTCTACGCCCTCCTCCGTCATGGGATTGTTATCCGGAATATTCATCTTTTGAGGAAAGCCAAAAGGTACTTCTATAGCATAGGGTGTCGGACCTGCCGGGACAGGCACAGGGTCATCGTTCTGCTGGCACCCGAACAACAGAAGCATTAACAAACTATATATTATTATTTTTTGCATTGACGTCATTTACTATCAGGCTCGGGGGACGCGGTTCGTGGGACGGGGAGGTTCCCGCGAACCCCGCACCTCGTACCTCGCACCCTCAAAATCCAACACTCAAAACTTCAAACACATTATGGCCATTCTCACAACCAACATGCATGGCGTCCTGCTTCTGCATAATATCTCCTCCCCACACATTATGGTCGTACATATGCGGGTTTTTAAACCATCGGTCGACATGCATCACAAAATCAATGGTGGTGGTTTCTCCGGGATATATTTCAAATGAAGAAGCTGGAACTACAATCTCAAAATAGTTTTGAATGAATCCGGTGATATCGCCCGAATCAGGATCATATATTTGTCCTATGCCAAGATGAAAGTTATAGGGGCGCTCCAGGCCACTGGGATCCAACCATTTGCCATTCAACTTCATATAGTGATATCCTCCGCCCAGGTATTTCGGCCAGAACATCAGGGACTCCGGCGGGTCGGTATACATTAGTGTGATGTTTTTTTCTTCAGTGATCCCAAATGTGAAGCTTATACCGCTATAATAGCCTGTAGTTATATTGTCGAAGACGGCCCATTCCTGACTTGTTTCAATATCGGAATCTATATAGTGAATGTCTTTCCAGGCATGAATCATATAATCACTCCCAGCACGGTTCAGATAAACATCTGATATAAAGTATTGTATCTCATTTACCATATACTCGTTCCCTGCCTCGTTCACATATTTCCGTTGATCATATTCAAGCGGTTGTCCATCACAATAATGACTGAACCTGAGCATGATCTTGCCATAAGGCTGGTCTGGTTCCGGTGAAGGTTCGGTGCATCCTGCAAGCAATACAAGAACGATCAACAGGAAGCTTTTGAATAGTTTATGTGCCTTCATCATTTGAAAGACAAAAATAATGATAATTAGGTTGCCTGATACCCACTTATAGTGTAGTAATATTTATTGAAATGGAACTGTTCCGGACACGGTAACGTATCTTACGGTATCCTGTGAACTGGAACCTTGCTTATATACTTTCCCATCGATAAGGATCTGAACATTGATTGCGGAGCTGATGTCCGTGTAAATGGCCGATACAAATACGATATCGCCTTCCTCTGCAGTAAATGAATATTGCCATCGGTCCTGAGCACTGGCTGCTTCTATGCTTTGTTTCACCAGGGAACCATCCGCCACGCGATAGTTCACATCAAAGCCGGAAATTGACTTTGTAATGATATAAGATACCTGCTTCTCTTTGCTCTTCTGGCAAGAAAACAAGATAAAGATCAGGGGGATTATATACAGTATTTTTTTCATGGGTCTAAATATTAAAGTACACACTCAAATAAAATATCCTGCCGGGTTCATACAAGTTTCCTTTTCCGCCAATGATATGCCTGTTAAGGTGTTCATAATAGGCTTTATCCAGAATATTGGAAACCCCACCGGTAAGTTTAAGGTAAGTGTTGAACTCGTATGAAAAATTAAAGTTCAGCAGTATAAAACCCGGGCTTTTCTCTTCCATATAGGCTTCAGACAGCTGATTTTGTGATGCTACCATCCTCACATTGATATTAGGGATGAGTTTACCATCAAAAAAGCGGTAATAAACATCTATAGCTCCTTCCAGGGGTGGGATTTCAGGCAGCGGATCATTCTTTACTGTTTCCGTTCCCGTCACTTCTCCATTTTCAATGATATATTTCGTTGCCTCAGGGTTGATACCCCTGGTGCAGGCAGCACGGGCCCTGATGCCCCAATTATATTTCTCAGGCGTTTGATAAGTCAGCTCAAAGCCGCGCAGGTATACATGGTCCTCATTATAAAACTTTTTGACCCCATAAACTCCCGTGGTCTGGGGCCTGGCAACAGACTCGGGAACAAGCATTCCGGTGATATAATCTGTTACATAAGAAAAGAAGAAACCTCCCTCTATGGTCCCTGCCTTCGCGAATGTTAGTATGGCAGAAAGGTCAATTTCATTATTGGCTTCCGGTTTGAGTTGCGGGTTGCCCAGATAATCGTAGTTGTCGTATCCGACAGGTAGGAACATGATAAATCGTTCACTCATATCGGGACTTCGCACGCCTCGTCCGAGAGCCAGTTTCAGGACAAATTTCTTACTGAAATGAAATTGGCCTCCTACGCTTGCACTAATATTGGTATAGTTTGATTCTACATCCGAATCCTTATATACTTCATTGCCCATTTTCACCAGTTTCAGCTCGCCTGAAGTGGCTCTGTTAAAATCGGCACGCATAGCAGCGTCCAGGGTGAATTTACCGAATACCCTTCTATACAGGACGAAAAGACCATTATTCTGTATCTGAGCATCGTTCCACAGATCTTCTTTCATGCTCGGCATAGTGGGTTCGAGGATCTTTGTTTTGTTGCGTTCCCCATCTTTCAGAATATGCTCATAGTCGGTTCCGAACACAAATATATTCTCCCCGAAATCAAAGCTTCCATCCATCCTGAAGCCGTAATTCCTTGCCTGTATGTCGGAGACAGCCACGACGGTGTCGGAGAAAGGCCTTTCCTTGTTATCCATCAGGTGGCTGACATCGGAAATGTAAAGCTTGGCATTAAATTCCGTGAAAGTATTTGAAATCTTGATAGCCTTATAGTCGAGTGATGCCATGTATGTATTGTCCTCCCTTTCATCCATAGGCAATGCCGGGAAGTTTACATTCCTTCCATAGGAGCGGTCATAAGAAAGGATCAGATAATTGTTTTTAATTGGGCTGACACCCAGCTGCGCGGTATAATTATAGCGGTCGAAGGAAGACTTCACCTCCTTGCCGTTTCCATCCTCATAATCCCTAAATTTCTTCATATTTCCCGACAGGGAGAAGAATACCTTATCATTTCCTCCGTCAACGGAAAATCTTTGTTTGAAACCATTCCAGTTGCTCTCATAGCCCATCATGGCGCCGACATTCACTCCAAATACACGCTGCGGAAGGGGTTGCATGGTCTTCATGTTCACCACGCCACCAAAGTTTGGTCCATATCTGAGCGCAAAAGGGCCTTTTATCACTTCCAGTGCCCTGATGTCGTCTACATCGACATGTGCAGTAGCCGGATCCATACGGTTCGGGCATCCCCCCTCGATCTTCTGGCCACCATTTAGTTGTACATTCAGCTGGCTGTATTTAAAGCCCCTGACGACAGGATCGAGGACCGCTCCTCCTTTACGTATCCCATTCACATTCGGTATTTGGCGCATCAATTCTCCAATATCCTTAGTTGGCAGCACGTCGATCTCAAGGCGATGGATATCATCGATTGGGTAAGCCTGTTCCGGAACCTCAACTCCTATGATCACGACAGCTTCGAGGCTGATCAGGGTGTCGGGTAGCTCCTGTGCCATCACAGCTCCCAATGCTAATAAGAGGCTGAAAGCAATTAAACAGATCCCTTTTCTCATGACATGTGCTATTCGTTCAAACAAAGGTAATTTTTTTAAATATTCAAAAAAAGACAATACGTTATTTAGAGAGCATTTATAATTGGTTCGCTTTTGTTCTAATTCACCCTACCTTTGCAAAAAATTAAAATATGAAATTCAAAGTAGGCGATAAGGTTAAGTTCCTGAATGAGACAGGTGGTGGTGTTGTGAGTAAGATCGTGAGTGGGAGCCTGGTATATGTAGCGACAACAGATGGGTTTGAATTACCTACATCTACCGGTGATATCATCAAAATGGAAGCTGAAACCAAGGCTGAAAAAATGTTTTCGGAAGATTTCGACGTTGACCTGAGCAAGACCACGGGCCCGGATCAATCCGCTCCATCAGTAAATATGTTGGGCAGAGTCAAGAGCGGTGCTGAAGAGGCGCCAGGTTATTTTCTGGCTTTTGTACCCTCCGACCAGCAGTGGTACATTACCGGCGATCTTGAGGTTCGCCTGATCAATCATACAAAAAACGATATCGTATATAACCTTCTTCTTCAGGATGATGAAGGACAGTATTTCGGATTCGAGTATGGCTCTGTAGAAGCAGGTTCATCTGCGGAAATTGAGATGATCGAACGCGAAGGCCTGCCCGGCTGGACTGATGGTGTGATTCAAATACTGGCCCATTCTGAAGAACATGCCTACCTCCCACTCCAGTCAGCTTTTCATATCAAAGCATCCAAGTTCAGCAGTGAAGGTAGTTACCAGGAGTCCGGCCTGATCAACGAAAAAGCCATCATTTACAGGTTGGCCGATCTCAAATCCCTGAAAATGGTCCCGGGAAAGCATGAGGTAGTTAAGACAGAGGTAGAAGCCGTTGTTGTGAAGGCGGGTGAACAGCAGAGGGAAACCCTTATTGGTAAGCATGCCGTGGGTCCGCATGCTGCAGTTGTCGACCTCCACATAGGTGAAATCGTCGATAATATTGCAGGCCTCAGCAGCCACGATATGTTCCTGCTCCAGATAAATTACTTCGTAAAAACACTGGAAAGCGCTATGGCCAATAACTTTCGTAAGCTTACTTATATCCACGGCATTGGAAATGGCGTGTTGAAAAATGCCGTCATAACAAAACTGAAAGAATACGAAGGGCTTCAGGATAAAAGCGCCAGCCTGGCGGAATTCGGACATGGAGCTATTGATGTTCTTATTCATTCGAAAAGTGAATAGTGCCTAATGAAAGTGTATAGCTTATAATTATTTAACTTTTAACTAACTCAAAACTCAACACTCAACACTCAACACTTTTATTATTTTTGCAAACCAAACGAGTATTTGATTGTTATAAATGGCAATAACGAATTAACCAAAAAGAATTCATATGAAAAAGATCATTACGCTGGCAGCGATGCTGCTATTTACATCTGGAGTCATCCTGAATGCACAGGCCCCGGCCGATTCAACCAAAAACTGGAAAATCGGTGGTGATGTTTCCCTGACCTTCGGACAGTCGGCTTTTGTTAATTGGTCGGCAGGAGGTATAAACTCACTTTCACTAAATGGCTTATTGAATTTACATGCTGATTATCAGAAGAATAAGTCGATCTGGACTAACAACCTGATCATGGCTTACGGGATGTACAAAGAAAAGGATGATAAACGCAAAAAGAACGACGACAAGATCGATCTTATCTCCAACTATGGGTATGAGATGGTCAAGAACTGGTATTATTCAGTAACTATTGGATTCAAATCACAGTTTGACAAAGGTTTCCCGGACGACAATGATTCGGTTTACTCATCAAACTGGTTGGCACCGGCCTATACAACTCTTGGTCTTGGCCTCACATACAGGCCAAATGATAACCTGCAACTGATCCTTTCCCCCGCTACCTACAGATTGACCGTCGTGAACAACCAGCGTCTGGCCGATGCAGGTGAATACGGAGTTGATCCGGCTGAGTATGAAATGATCAACGACAGCACCATGGTACAGACTAAGAACGGAAAGAAGGTCAGGCATGAGTTTGGTTTCAATCTGAAGTTCATGTATAAGGTTACACTGTGGAAAAATGTAGATTTCCAGACTAACCTGGAACTCTTCTCCAACTACCTGGAAGAGCCTCAAAATATTGATGTGTACTGGGACAACTACTTCACATTTACCGTGAACAATTGGTTATCTGCCAAGTTAACCACCAGCTTTATCTACGACCACGATATCAATATAACAGATAAAAACGGGAATACAGGCCCAAGGACACAGTTTAAACAGACATTCGGATTCGGCCTTGCCTACAAGTTTGGGCATCAGCATGAATAAGCTCGAAGTCTGATATCTGAAGAATGAAAAGCGAAGTTGGATATTTCTGATTTCGCTTTTCACTTTTCAGAATTCTGATTTCAAAAGTCTTTTTCTCCCTCTTTTTCCAGAAGCTCTTTCGTTGATAATAAGCCACAGGCAGCGGCTATATCCAGCCCTCTGCTGGCACGAATGGTTGTGGTCACCCCTTTGGCATTCAGGGCATCTTTGAATGCAAGTATGGCCTTATCGCTAGATCCTTCAAGTGGTGTTCCGGGTACAGGATGGAAACGGATAAGGTTGATCTTTGCTTTGAGGCCATGCATCAGCCTCACAAGTTCATTCACATGACGGCGTGTATCGTTCAAACCCTTAAACATGATGTATTCGAAGGATATTTTCCGCTGCTTTGGGAATTCGAATGATTTCAGCATGCTGAAGATCTCATCCAGGGGATAAACATTTTCTATAGGCATGAGATTTTTGCGCTCCTCTTCGAAAGGCGTATGCAGGCTTACGGCCAGGTGGCAATCACTTTCATCGATAAAGCGGCTCATGGCAGGAATGATGCCGATGGTAGATACGGTGATCCTCTTCGGGCTTATCTCCATACCCCAGGTGGACGTGAGTATCTCCAGCGTCTTCATCAGCTTGTCCATATTATCAAATGGTTCTCCCATCCCCATAAATACCAGGTTGCTTACTTCATCCCGTTCGGGAAGGTTCCACAACTGGTTAATGATCTCAAGCGGGCTGAGGTTGGCCTGGAAACCCTGCTTGCCGGTCATGCAAAAAAGGCAGCCCATCTTGCAACCTGCCTGTGAAGAGATGCAAAGGGTATTTCTCTTTTCCTCAGGGATATAGGCTGCTTCAATAAAATTATTCTTTCCCGTAGGGAAGAGATACTTTTTGGTACCATCGGTTGATTCCTCCACCCTGGTATGCGCA
>JAOZTN010000057.1:15292-18244 GCA_029942245.1 Bacteroidales bacterium
AGGGAAGAGATACTTTTTGGTACCATCGGTTGATTCCTCCACCCTGGTATGCGCAATGCTGCCAATGCAATACTTTTCCTCGAGCAGCTCCCTGGCCTTTTTCGACAGGTTGCTCATCTCTTCGAAACCGGAAACCTTTTTCTTGTATATCCAGTCTGCGAGCTGTGCCGCAGTAAAGCGTGGCAAGCCCAGTGATGTCGTTATCTCCTGTAGCTCTGTGAGTGTTTTTCCTAGTATTGCTTGTTTTTCCATCAAAAATATATTTCAGCTATAATGTTTTCGTAGGGAATCCCCTTGTCGATGAGCAGATCCCTGGTTTCCACCACCATTTCGGCCAGGCCACAAAGGTAATACTTCCTGTGAGGGTCGAGTGATTCCTGTTCGCGGAGATATGATGTCAGGCGTCCTTCATAAACCCCGGGCCCTTTTTCCCTGGAACAGCAACGGATGTAGTTTTCCTCGCCCAGGGTAGCGGCAAGTTCTTCACTAAAATAAAAGGAATCCAGTGTGCGGCCGCCATGGATCAGCATTTTATCCTTATCCAATCCCGACCTCAGCATAGATACAAAGGGAGCCACACCGGTGCCGGAGGCGATAAAGACAGCAGCATTGGCACTTCCGTAGAAGCTCCCGAAAGGTTCCGAAACAAAAAGGGTATCGCCGGCCTTCAGTTCTGCAAGTCCGGGGCTCACCTCACCACCGGGTTTGATATTATACAGCAAACTAATCATGTCATCCGTATTCCCGCTGGCGATGCTATAAAGGCGGGGCTCCGATCCCTCATCAATGGAGATCCCGACCACCTGGCCGGCCGCAAAAGAATGACTCCTGGGATATGACAGCACATATACATCGGGAGCAACAGACACATTGCTTTCCACCTTTACGGCGTACATCTCGAGGTCATGGTGAAACTCATTGCTACTCATGGGCACGATATTAGGGGAATAAACATTTGTGGGGGTGTATTGTTTATCAAATGTACGCAATATCTTTCGTGTACCATTGCCCCGGCCCCTTCCATGCTTATAGGGATGGGTTCAGGGGGCGTGTAATAACAATTTAAATTTTAAGCTACTCGAAAAACGTATCTTTGTCCCTACATATCTATTAACATGAAAAGTTTCATACTAAGCATATCCTTCCTTTTATATTCATTCGCTAGTTTTTCACAAGCAGGTTTCGAATGGGCCCAGGCCTGCGGGAATCCTTTTTATGGTGAAACGACCACCCGGCTGGCTTCTGATAATGACGGCAATATGTTCATGGCCGGAAGCTTCCTCGATACGGCTAGCTTCGGCACGGAGGTGATCAGTTCTGCCGGCGGGACCGACTTCTATATTGCTAAGTACAATGCCTCCGGAGAAACCCTCTGGCTCCTGGGCGATGGTGGGGAAGATTACGAAAAGATACATGGTATCTCTGTAAGTGATGATGGTATTTTCATCTGTGGAGGCTTTTACGGAACCACCAGCATTGGAGGTGAGAGCTATCCAAGCCAGGGCAGCCAGGATATCTTCCTGGCAGGCTACGACCTGAGCGGGAACTACTCATGGTCCAGGCATATAGGAAGTCCGAAGACCGATTATGTGAGTGCCCTCTGCACCGATCCGGCAGGAAATATTTTCATTAGCGGACATTACTACGACTCAATATCATTCGGCGACACCAGCATATATTCAGCAGGTGCTTCCGACATTTTCGTTGCCAAATACAACCCATTGGGTGAACTGATCTGGATACAACAGGCCGGAGGCTCATCCAGCGATCAATCATACAGCATCTCATGCGACCAGGAAGGAAATATCGTGTTTACGGGTTCATTCTTTTACGATATCACTGTTGGTGATACAACGCTTTACACTCAGAACCCAACGGGTGTACTAATGGCCAAACTTAATAATGACGGGGAGTTGCAATATGCCATGCAGGTGGATGGGAATGGGCTCACAGCGCAGTCTTTTGCAGCATTCGACAATGATGGGGATATATTCTTTACAGGAAATTTCACCGACCAGGTGAATTTCGGATCCTATAGTTTTGATGCAGGAGCATTTAACATCGATATTTTTGTAACCAAATACAGCGCTGATGGCAGTCTTTTGTGGGCCGATCATGGCAATGGGCTGGGAAGTGATCAGCTAATATCCGTTTCTGCCGGACCTCAAAATGATTTTTACATCACAGGACATTTTCTGCACGACATTTATTTCGGAAACCTGATGCTGGAGTACACACTTTGTTGTGGATCAGCTGAGATTTTCCTCATCCGGTATACAGAAGATGGCGACGCTGCCTGGGGCGATCAGATCACCGGTGAACGGGCAATGGTTGAAGCGCTCTGCAAAAATGCCAATGATGAACTCTTTGTAGCCGGCATGTTCCAGCTGCAGCTGGCCTTTGGCGATATCATCATCGAATCTGAAAACGATTACACCAATTTCCTCAGCGGAGTGGCTACCGGCACCATGATATCAGTAGAAGAAATCAAAAACGAAAACTTCTTCCATGTTTATCCTGTCCCTGCAAGGGACCATCTGACAATTGAAACATCTGCCGGTACCACTATCATCTATCAAATTACTGATATGACCGGGCGCATTCTGTTAAAAGGTCGGGCCACTGAAAAACAAACACTTGATATTTCATCATTTCCTGCAGGGCAATTTATCCTTCAGGTAATAGATTACTCGACAGGAAAGTTTGAAGGAACGGTTGTTATCAAACGTTAGAAGTCAGAAGTCAGATACCAGAAGTCAGATACCAGAAGTCAGATACCAGAAGTCAGAAGTTAGAAGTAGTAGTGTCTCGACTCCCATCGGCCGCCAAAGGCTAGCCGACGGCGCGGCGCTCGCGATGACAGATCATTAATTTACTAACTTAGAAGGGCCAATCGTATAAATGCGATGGTACAGTTTTCTTTTTAGTACCAGGTATTAGGTACAAGGTATT
>JAOZTN010000058.1:0-18076 GCA_029942245.1 Bacteroidales bacterium
TCTCTATCTCTCTATCTATCTATCTATCTATCTCTACTTCTCGAGCTCTCTTCTTCTCGTACTCTCTACTTCTCGAACTCTCTACTTCTCGAACTCTCTACTTCTCGAACTCTCTTCTTCTCGTACTCTCTCCTTCTCGTACTCTCTACTTCTCAACTTCTCTTTTCAATATTCTTCAGTCGCTCTTTCAACATCCCAATCTCCTGAGCCAGGGACTTGTTTTTGTCGGCGAGCTTGCTGATGATGATGGAAAACTCAATGAGGATCAGAAAGATAGCCATGAGAAGGATCATAAAAAGGGCAGCGGGCGGATAGGCTACGCCCAGGAAGTCGGAAATATAATCAAGTCCGCTTCGCCAGAAGGAGAAAAGGATGAATACCAGGCTGAAAAATATCCACAGAAGGGAATACTCCTCTTTCAGTCGCTGGCTCCTGACCAGGTACATGATAAAGAGGAAGAGCAGCAGGCTAACGGTGATGGCAACGATCTGTATTTGGCTGATTTCTCCCATAATTATAGTTTTTTGTTATCGGTAATGATCCTGGATCTGATGGAAGCCATAAACATAGCCAGCATGACCTTGATCATATAATAAGGTCCTTTTGCCAGTGGGATTGATGATACCCCACCCTGCCGGCGCAGCATCTGTGTGAACACTTCTTTAATCACAAAATGATTGCGCCCCAGAAGGATAACCACCTCGGGTTCAGGAAAATCGGTCGGATAATGATTGGCCAGGAAGCAAAACGACCTGCGGTTATATGCCCTGAAGCCTGAAGTATGATCGGTGATCTTCTGCCCGATCATCAGGTAGGAAAATCCCTGAAAGATTCTGATCCCTATACGTCGCAGTGTATGGGTTGTAAAGCCTACTGTCTTTTCATTGAAACGTGACCCAATTACCACATCGGCCCCGCCCTCTTCTATCACCGATACCAGCTTTTTTATCTCCGACACCTGGTGCTGTCCGTCACCGTCGAATTGCAATGCGATATCATAATCCCGGTCGCGGCCATATTTAAAGCCCGTCTGAACAGCTCCGCCTATTCCCAGGTTAAAGGGAAGGTTTACCACGGCAGCCTTACCATTTTCCTCAGCAATACGCCCACTATCGTCAGTGCTGGCATCGTTTACGACCAGGACATCGTATTGGGGAAACATTTCGGCGATCTCGTCAAGAATCTTGCTTATGTTGGCTGATTCGTTATATACCGGTATGATAATGAGTGTTTTCAATATGTTGCTTATTTATCCTTAAGTGCTTTTTCCAGTGTATCTATATATTTAGCGTCGAGATTTTCTCCAGCATCCCCGGCCATCCTGATCCAGTGCAGGGCCTGCTCATATTCCATCAGATTATAATATAGCTGTGAAATATTAATAAACAGTATGCTCTGCCGGGGATCCAGCTCGAGGGAATGTATAAAATCATCAATAGCTGCCTGGTCCTGTTTAAGCTGCGACAACACCAATCCTCGCCAGGTATACAGCAAGGCAAAATCCGGGTTCAGGCCGATGGCGCTATCGAACAATTCTTTAGCCCTGGGCATATCCCCGCTGCGCGCATAAACAATGCCTTCCAGGTAATGCCTCAGATAGCGCTCCCTGGGCCGTTGGCTCTCTATCATCTTAATGTCTGCCAGGGCCTTTTCATACTCTTCGAGCTCGATATAAGCCAGTCCCCGGTTAAAATAAGCATCCGTGAACATGGTATCGCCAGCCATAGCCAGGTTAAAATATCCTATAGACTTTATCAGCTCCAGCCGCTTCATGTCAGGGTAAGGATTTTGCATAGCCCTGGTCTTGATGGCATAGCCCAGGTTGTTCATCGCCCTGCGGCTCCGGGGGTTCTTTTCGAGGCAATCTTCCCAAAGGCTGATCTCCGATTCCCAAACCTTGTTACGGTTGTAGGTGGCAAAAGCAAGAATGATCAAAACAATACTTCCAACTGCATAGAAGTATTTGATCCTGCCAAAAGGAACATAGCGTACAATGATACCTGCGAGTATCATACCATACCCAAACATTGGGAGGTACATACGATGCTCCATCATGATGTCTTTGATGGGTATGAGGCCGGATTCGACCGACATGCTGATGAAGATCCACAGGATACCAAAAGATATCAGCCTGTTTCTTTTGTATAAGAGTATGCTTGAGATAAGTAATCCTGCAATGAGTACGATGCCAATGATCCCGTATGTCCCGATCAATTGTCCATCATGCATGATAAAATAATCGGCATTCTGGCTGATGGGAAATAGTAAAAGGAGGAGGTACTTATGAAATACACCGAGCTGTGTTCCCAGGTATCCCATTCTGCTAACCATTTCCGTTTCTGCCGGAAGGAAGCCCGCAAACAGAACAATCAGGAAACCTGATAGCAGCAGGCCCCCAAATACCATTGCATATTTTCTGCACAGCTTTCCTTCTGTAGTCCTGACAAAAAATATCTCATAAAGCAGGAATGCTGCGGGGAAGGTAACGGCATTTTGCTTGGACATCAGCCCCAGGAGGCCGGAAAGCACAGCCATGAAAATAAATATTGCCGAGCGCCTTTTTCTTGCATCCCTGAGGCAGGCCATACGGCCCCGTGCATACAGATAGACCGCCAGGAGGTAGAACAGGGCGGCCAGGATGGTCATCCGCTGAACAATATAAGTAACCGCCATGGTTTGAAGCGGATGCAAGAGAAAAAGCAGGGCCACGAATAAAGCTGTCGCTCCCGTCATTCTCTGATCAATTCGTTTTTCCCCCGAAAGGGTGGAGATCGTAAGTTTGGTGAGCATGTAAACGATGAGAGCAGTCAGGATGTGAAGCAATAGGTTTACGATATGGTATCCAAGGACATTTTGCCCGCCCAGGCTCCAGTTTACAGCCAGTGTAAATTTGGATACCGGCCGCTTCTGCAGGGAAGCCCACTCCGACAACTTTGAATAGGTTGACAGATCGTGGATATCCTCGTTCCCTACGATCTGTACTTCATCGTCCCAGTGGAAAGAGGCATCAAAGGTATTTGAATAGGTAAGAAACCCTGCGATCATAAGGATCAGGATCACAGGGACTATACTACCATTCAGCAGCTGTATTTTTTTTAGCTTGATTTTTTCGCCTGACTTCATCGTATTCTTGAGAATCCAAATATATCAAAAAAGGAGCATACAAAGGGAATTTAATTATCTTTGCCAAACCCCATAACACTAGCAGATGGCCGCCGGATTAGCAGCAAAGATATACAGTTTTCTACCCGAAAATAACCGCTTCGAAAGGATATGGCTCCTGGCAATGACTGATTTCAAAGTCCGCTACAACGCCAGCATGCTGGGAATGTTCTGGGCGTTCGTCTATCCCCTTGTCAGGATACTCATTTACTATGTTGTCTTTTCCTTCTTCTTCTCAAAAGAAATACCCAATTATGGGTTTTATATCTTTTCCGGCATCATTTTGTGGATGTATTTCCAGGAATCGACAAAAAAGGGCCTGAATGTAATCAAATCGAAAAGGTACCTGCTGGAGAATATCAGTTTCAACAAACTAGATGTTTATTACGCATCCATACTGACCAGTCAGATCGGTTTCTTTGTAAACCTCTTCGTACTGATCGTACTGCTTACCCTCTTCGGGCTGACTCCCAGCTGGCGTATCATCTACTACCCCCTCTTCATCCTGAACCTGATGATACTCTCACTGGGTGTGAGCCTCATACTATCAACGGTCAAAGTATACCTGAAAGATATTACGCAATTATGGGACCTGGTGCTGCTGCTCATGTTCTGGATCAATCCCATATTCTTTGCCAAGCAGAAAATATTCAACATGTTCCCTGCACTGCTGTATGCCAACCCCCTGGCCGGGATCATTATTAACTCCAGAGACGTGCTGATGTACGGCAAGGAGCCTGACTGGTTCCTCGTTGGTTATAATTTTGTGTATGCTTTTGCCTTACTGGGCGTTGGTCTGCTACTATTCAATAAGTTTTATTACAAAGCCATAGAAAAGGTTTGATCATGGATGAAGATGTAGTCATAAAGTTTGAGAATGTAAGCAAAACATTCAAGATCAGAGACAAGGTCAACGGAAGCCTGCCGCACAAACTATGGTCGTTTGTAAGCGGGCAAAATGTGCGCAAGATAGAAGCATTGAAGAATGTCAGCCTGGAGATAAAAAAAGGTGAATTCGTAGGCATTGTAGGTGCCAATGGCAGTGGCAAGTCAACAATGATCCACCTCATGACGGGTGGATACAAACCGGACCCGGGCGGGAAGTCAAGCATAAAAGGCAGTTTTATCAGGCTGAGCCTTGGCCTTGGATTTAACGGCCAACTTACTGCAAAGGAGAATGTGTACCTGAATGGCTCTGTTATGGGGCTAAAGATCAGCGAGATCAACGAGAAATTCGATGACATTATTGAGTTTGCTGAGTTAAAGAAGTTTGTAAACACCAAGATCAAATATTTTTCCAGGGGTATGCGTGCACGTCTTGCCTTTGCCGTTGCGGTTCATGCCGAGGCAGATATCATACTTATGGATGAGTTCTTTGGCGGCGTGGGAGATGAACGGTTTAAGAAAAGATCGGAAGAGATATTTGCAAAGGCAATAGTAAGTGGACGTACCATCGTCCATGTAAGCCATAATTTGAGTACCATAAAAGAATATGCGGACAGGGTTATTTTATTACATGAGGGTGACTGCCGTGGTATTGGGACGACGGATGAGATCCTTGATCTTTATAAAAGGACAATCAAAGTGGATCGGCTCAGTATCGAGGAAGACTAACAGAATGGCAGAAGCAGAAAGACCTCGTATTGTCCTTGCCTCCTTTCCAAGGTCAGGAAATACTTTTCTCAGGAATATCCTCCTGGATGTGTTTGGTATGTATTCATGGAATAATATTGTGGTGTACAACAAGGGCCTGAAGGATTACAAAAATCTGAGCCACGCGAAAAAGTTCCGTACCATCACGGCCCCGGGAGAAAGAAAGCTTCAAAAGCTGACGGATCAAATGGCTTTTCCTGTCGTTAAGACCCATGAGCTTCCAAAAAACATCCTCCCCTTATGCAATCCCCAAACCAAGATCATATACCTGGTAAGGGATGGGCGTGATGCCCTGGTGTCAATGGCGCATCACAGAAAAGATATTATAGAGCCCGGCTCTGACTACATCGATAACCTGAAGGAGGCCCTCTGGGCGCCCATGGGATCCTATTTCGGTGGCTGGGGTGCCAACGTCAGGGAATGGACAGAGACCGCTGATCTGGTCATCCATTTCGACGAGCTGGTCAATGACACTGAGAAAGTGATAGAACGCCTCAGGGAAGTACTTGATCTTCCTGAACCCGACATGCAAAAAATCCCAACTTTCGATTCTCAACGAAAAGGGGGATCACACTTTGGTGGAAAAAAAAGGAAAAAATTATCACAGGAAGAGCAGGATGCCTTCAATCAGCAGTTTTTCAGAAGTGGAAAAAGCGGTGGTTGGAAGGAGGAAATGCCTGAAGATATACAGGAAAAATTCTGGGATAAATACAGCGACATCATGATAAAGATGGGATATTCCAGGGATGGAAGCATCAAGCAGGACTAAGATGATTGAGCTCATCTCCATACACATACCGAAAACTGCCGGCAGCTCTTTTTTTCAATTACTTAAAAAGGTTTACGGCAAAGAGGCTGTCCTGAAGTTAAATATCATGGAAGGGGAAACTGCCGATATAAGTGAAAGCATCACCAACACCACCAGGGTCATACACGGTCACCTGCAGACAGGCCGGCTCAAAGAGGTCATTGCAAAGAATAATGCACGCGTGATCACCTGGATGAGGGATCCCGTGGAGAGGGTCATATCGAACTACTATTTCTCCATGCAACGGATAAGAGAAGGAAAGGCTCGCGCACATAAGCTTCATACCCGTGATTTCAGCCTGATGGAGTATGCAGCCATGGATGAGAATAAGAACAAAGCCAGCTGGTTCCTGGATGGCCTTGCACTTGAAGATTTTTTCTTCATCGGGATATACGAACAGTTCGAAAATGATATAAGCCAGCTCTCACAACTGATGGGATGGCCATCGCAAGCTGAGCTGCCACACAGGAAAAGCGGTGATGCGTACACGAAAGATAATGATTGTACTACAGCTTACCGCGATATCGACGAGAAAATGCGGTCAGACCTGGCCGAATTTAACAGTCTTGATGTAGATTTGTATCAGCAAGCACTTAGATTGAGGGAGGTAATATAAATATGAGCATTGATAATCCGATAGAACTGATCTCCATCCACATACCTAAAACCGGTGGGCGTTCACTCCTCGATGTCCTGTTGAAAGAATACGGGAAAGACCTTGACTATCGTCACGAGAGAGATGAATTTTTCCCGGAAGAAAGGTTTGGCGAATTGAGGATCGACACCTTTCCTGCATATATCCGTGCCTTCCATGCCCATCTTATGGTGAGGCAGGTCATGCCGCTGATCAAGCTGCATCATCCAAAAGTCATCACCTGGGTAAGGGATCCGGTTGAACGCATAACATCAAATTATTACTTTTTCATGCAAAGGATACGTGAAGGCGGAGCCAATGAGAAGCAAACAAAAAAGAAGGATTACACCCTGGTCGAGTATGCTACGGAAGGAAGAAAAAGTAACCGGATGAGTGCCTTCCTGGAAGGCATGTTACCTGAGGAATTTTTCTTTATTGGCATACTGGAGCAATTCCAGGATGATATGGATGAGCTGGTCAGAAAGATGGGTTGGAATTCAAGAGGCCCTTATAAGCATGTGAACGATAATGCCGGGTTTAAGCATAATAACGACTGCGCGACACAGTATAAAGATATTGATGATGGCATGCGGCATGAAATTGAACGCTTAAATGAAGAAGATGTACGTTTATATAATGAGATAAAACTAATAAGGGGGGTTGAATGAGCCTATTCAGGAAAAGTGGAAAGATCAGCAACCAGCTTGAACTGGTTTCCCTGCATATCCCCAAAACGGCAGGGACAAGCTTCAGAAATATACTGAAAGATGTTTACGGTGCCAGCCATGTAGCCAGACTGGACATAAGGAGGAATACCGAGCTGAACGGAAAGAGACTGAATTCCTCAAAGCTGAAATCCGGGATCAAGGTGATTCATGGTCATTTCTCCTATCAAAAGCTCATTGATCAGTTTGATATCAGGGAGGAAACACCTGTGATTACCTGGCTCAGGGAACCAGCAGAAAGGGTGATCTCGAACTACTATTATCTTGACAAGATACTGCGCAAGGAACTGAATGAAGAAAAGAAAGACCTGAACATACTGGCCAAGATGGAGAAGACTCTGCTCGAATATGCTGCCACCGAAGCCAACCGTAATCGCATGAGCAAATTCCTGGAAGGTATCACACCTGAAGATTTTTTCTTTATTGGCTTCACCAATCATTATGAAGAAGACCTGGCTGTGCTGGCCCGTCTTCTGAACTGGGACAAGTATTCTCTGATCAAACATAATATTACCGGCCAAAAACCGGGTGTAGATGCGTCAACCCTGGAGCAGATCAAAGCCCTTAATGAGGCTGATTATGATATCTACAACAGAGCCCTCAAGATCAGGGAAGAACGAATAAAAACATCAATATGATCTGGATCGCCTCTTTTCCCCGTTCGGGCAATACATTCGTGCGCAATATTCTGCATGAGGTATACGGGCTGGAATCGAGCGAATACCACAGGGAAGAAGACTACCATCTTGATGCCGATTATGTCTCTTTCCCTTTTGTTAAAACACATCTTCTCCCTTCACAACTTGATCCCTCCGATCCTGACATCAAGGCTGTATATATTGTCAGGGATGGCAGAGACACCATGGTATCCATTGCCCACCAGCGCAGCGATATCGTTGCTCCCGGCACCGATTACCAGGAAAACCTGAAGGCCGCAATCTTCGCTGAGAAGGACAGCTTTTTTGGAGGATGGTCGAAAAATGTTGAGGACTGGGTAAGCCGTGCCGACCTGGTGATAAGATACGAGGACCTCCTCCTCGATCCTATAGGACAGATCGAGCGCCTGAGAAGCATCTGCGAACTGCCGGAGCCCGACCAGAGCAAAGTACCAAGCTTCGAATCCCTCAAAAAAGGAAATGCCGCCTATGGTGCCAGGAAGACCTGGGGCTACAGCGAAGAAGAATCAACAGAACTGGCAGAAAAAGCATTCCGGGAAGGAAAAACGGGTGCCTGGAAGACAGACTTGCCGGATGAGCTTCACGATCTGTTCTGGACCTACCATGGCATCACCATGGAGAAGCTTGGATATACAAGAGATGGTAATATTACTGAACCGGAGCCGGAACTGGACCATCTGTACCGTAAAAAATTAGGCATCCCCCCCGGGGAAAGAAATACGCCACCATACAAATTACTCATCGAGGCTAATAAGATGGCCACACGCGATAATGATGGAGTTAAAAGATATCTGGCTACCCTGCTCCATGGCATGGCTCCCCTGGTGACAAGCACAAACAGTAAATGGAATATCGATCTCCTCATAAATAAGGAGATCATCCCCCTGTCAGATTTCATACAGCATTTGGAAGAAGGCTTCGAACACAGCGGTTCCTCCGATAAAGAACAGCGATCCGGCCCCAGGAAGAAAAGCCTCTTCGAAAAACTGGAATCATTCATGCAAAGCCTTGTGCCCGATCGCTGGATCAAGTGGCTGACCGACCATAACATCATGGTTTTTCATAAGATCTATGATTTCCTGAAAAGGTCTGCCCTGACAGTTATCTACTGGCTCAGGTGGCTGATATTATTAATTCCAAAGGCAGTATACAATGCGTATATGCACCATCGGCACCGCCAGGAACAAAGAGCCATCTCCGACAGTATTGCACATTATGACCTTATCCATGTGCCTCTGCAGCAGCACTACTGGCCGTTCCGTTATGCGCGTGTGCCCATGGTTTTCACCATCCATGATTTCACCCACAAGCTCTTCCCGAAATTTCACACAGGGATAAACATTAAAAATGCTGATAAGGGCCTCAAAATGATACAGAAAAAGCAATCCCATGTGATTGCAGTATCAGAATCAAGCTTAAGGGATTCGAAAAAACACCTCAGCCTGCCTGAAGGAAACTTCCACCTGGCCTACGAAGCCGTGGAAGAAGATAAATTCAGGTTTCAGGTAAACAAAGAGGATAGCGGTAAGGTCAGGGATAAATACGGCATTCGCAAGGATATGCCTTTCATCCTCCTCCTGGGTACTATTGAGCCAAGGAAGAATGTACTGAACAGCATCAACGCTTTTCTTGAGTTGCACAAACGGCATAAAGACCTTAATCTCTCGCTTGTGATTGCGGGAAAGCAGGGATGGAAAATGAAAAAATTCGTTGGTTACAGCAAGCTTATCACCTTTACCGGTTTCATCGACGACAGTGATCTTTCCGCTTTATATTCAGAAGCCATGGCGCTCAGCTATGTGTCTTATTATGAGGGCTTCGGGCTACCATTGCTTGAAGCCATGCGCTGCGGAACACCGGTGATCTATGGCAACAACAGCTCCATGCCCGAAGTCGTTGGCGATGGTGGCCTGCCGGCCGATCCCGCTAACATAGAGGAAATCTGTGATTGCTATGAGAAGCTGATGTTCGATGAATCCTTCCGGACTGAACTTGGTCAGAAGGCCATGAAAGCTTCACTGAAGTTCTCGACCCGTAAAAGTGTGATGGATACGCTGAAGATTTATGAGAATATCATCAGTCAAAGCAAATAAACGATAACTTTACAAATCCAACGAAACACAGACGGATACAGGACAGATTGAACATGAAACAAAAAAGGCAGATCCCCATAACAGATATAGAAATGAGCACGGCTGAACGCTTTGACCGTATAGCAGCTCAGTTCCCTAATAAGATCGCTATAAAGTATGAGAGTGACAAGCTCACTTACAGCGAATTACAGCTCAAAGCCAATACGATTGCCCATCATATCAAAGCCCTTGGCCCGGATAAGGGTCAGGTAGCTTTTTTCCTTTCTTTTGGCATCGAACAGTTCGTGACTTTGTTCGGAATACTTAAAGCCGGTTCTGCTTATGTGCCCATAGATACCAGCTGGCCTGCGCATCGGATCGAATTTTCCCTGGCAGATTCGGAGTCTGCAGCAGTGATCACTGACAATACGAACCTGGGGCAGGTGAAGGCCCTGTGTGGAGAAAGTAAGATCATCAATATTGATGATATCGATTTCTCGGAAAATACAGCCCAGCCCGGATCCTATCCTTCAGCTGATGACATTCAGCATATTCTGTATACATCAGGATCGACAGGTGAACCTAAAGGCGTTTATACCAGCCACAGGAATCAGATGCACTTTCTGAAGCGCTTTACTGAGCTCATCGACATTAGTTCTGACGATATCTTTGCATATTATTTTTCCATCGGTTTTTCTGCACATGCCATGCCTACCCTGGGGACTCTTCTTAACGGTGGCACACTGGTGATGTACAACCTCAAAAAGAATGGCTTCCCCGGCCTGGATGAATTCTTCAACGAGGAGATGATCACAATATGCCTGATGATACCTTCTGTTTTACGCCACTTCAGGGCTACCCTTGAGCCAGGCTTCAAGATCAAGAAGTTAAGAACATTATTAATTGGTGGTGAAACACTGTATTTCAACGACATTAAGCAGACGCAGCCCTTCCTGAAACGAAAAACGGAGATCATCAATATCTATGCCAGCACCGAGCTATACCTTTCATGCGCATATCGTATCACTCCTGACACTTACCTTAAGCAGAACATCATTCCCATCGGCCAGGCCATGGAAGGATTTGAAATAAATATCCATAACGAGGATGGAAAGCTATGTGAAAAGAACCAGATCGGTGAGATGATCATTCAATCGCCATATTCGGCCCTCGGTTACTGGAAGAAACCTGAGCTCACGAAGATCGATTTCCCCGATGGTGAAGTCCGCAAATTCAACAGCCGTGATCTGGCATATATGGATGAGGATGGCTTTATTGTACATGTAGGACGTAAAGATTCCATGGTTAAGATCCGTGGGCAGAGAGTAGACCTGGGAGAGGTGGAGAACACCCTTTTATTCAGTGAAGACGTACAGGAAGTGGCAGCAGTAATGAAGCAAGACCCGCTGGGAAATAAGATATTGGTTGCATATTATGTTTGCAGCCCCGGCAAGAATGTTGAGCTGCCTGAGATTAGCAATGCCCTGAACAGGAGGCTGCCTGATTTCATGATACCAAAAGTTATTCTTAAGCTGGAAAAACTGCCGAAGAATGCTTCCGGAAAGACTGACTACCTGTCTCTTCCCGATCCCGACTGGGAAAGAGGCACAGGAAATGAAGATATCCAGGGCGCAAGCAATCCCATCGAGAAAAGCCTGATTGAATTATTTGAGAAGCATCTCGAAATCTACCCTATCGGTGTAAAGGATGATATTTTGAAAGCAGGCCATGACTCCCTCAAGATGTTTGTGGCTTTCGATTCCATTGAAAAGGAATTTGGAATCAAACTGGTACTCGATGACTTTATGGAAGAACCGACCGTTGAGTCACTCGCAAAAATCGTTACGAACCTGCAGAACAAGCAAGCATGATCTCAAAAAAAGCAGTTGTCGACCGTGTAAAGAATTATTACCTCTCCCCTTCAGGGGCAAAAAAGATCCCATATCGCAGGGGTGTGCAGCTGATCAATTGGTTCTGCACGACGTCTTATGCCCGGACTAAGTACTTCAGGAAAAAGGTTAAACTTTTCAGAACCTATGCTAAGGGCAGAGAAATGCCGGCAGGAAAGCAAAAGATATTGTCTGAGATGCTGGCTACCCTCTTTCTGAAAAAATGGCGGCTGAAGGTCATTTCAAACCTGAGTGAAAAGCAATTTGATAAGTATATCAGTTTCCAAAACCTGGAAACATTGCAAAAAAGTTATGAAAGCGGAAAAGGTGTCATACTGCTTAACAGTCATTATGGTTTAGCGGAGGTTGCCCTTTCAATTTTTCCCAACAAAGGCTTTGAAAACTTTCATACTGTGGTTGGGGCAGCAGGGGCTGATTCAGAAAAATTTACCGGCATCAATCCCGAAATCCAGGCCAACAGGCTGGTTTTCGAAAAGTTTTCAGATGCAGAACTATTCAAGGTTCTTCTCAAGGCCAAACATGTGCTGAATGACGGGGGCATCGTTCATATTTTAGGGGATGCGTATCATGGTAAATCCAACCTTACCTTACCCTTTCTTGGGAAATTAAGGGGCTTCAGGCCAAGCTTCGCAGAACTGGCTTTGAGCACCCAGGCAGAAATTATACCTGTTTTCATCTATCCGGGAAAAAAACAAAAGGTGATCATTGAACTTCATCCGCCCCTTGATATGGGAAAAGAAGAAGACGAAAAGGAAATACGTGTACGGAAGGTTGTTGAGCAATATACTGACTTGCTTGAAGAGAAATGGAAAAGAATGCCTCAGTTTATCAATCCGGGACACATGGACAGATACCTTCAGCTTGTTGATGAAAAACAGGCCTGATCGGCCTGAGTATCCTGTTATTTTTTTCTCATGACAATAAGAAATGCAGGTTCATCCTCATCGCTGTGCTTCATAATACCGGTTTCCTCAAACTTTTCAATTACAAAATCAGGGGCGAAGAGATCTTCTAAATGATCCCTGAATATCTTTCCGGTTTGATCACTTTTTCCTGTATTCAGTCTTTTCGCGATCCTCAAGGCGTAGAGTATGACCAGGCAGCCATCTGTTTCAATGAGGGGGCTTATGCTTTTCACATAGTCGTAACGCGACACGAATGGGACTGTATGAAAAGTTCCCCTGTCTATCCCGACACGGAATGTGCCCTTGAATGGCATGGGTTTGGTGGCATCTGCGGTATAAAAACTAAGCGTTTCGCTCTCCTCACCATATTTTTGTTTTGCTTTTACGATAGCAGGTTCAGCAAAATCAAATCCCACTACGGGATGCCCCATGGCCGATAATTCAGCTGAGAGAAAGCCGGTGCCGCATCCTATATCCACAATGCCGGCTCCTGAAGGAATCGTCGCATCATCGATAAGCGATTTAATATTATCAGGAAAAGTGTGCATGTTCCATGGGGGGTCGTATGTATCCCTGCCCCAGCGCTCGATCCATATCTGATGCTTTTCTTCCAGGCTGAGGTTGTCCCTGTTCTTCTTCCTGGACGCCCTCGCCTTTGCCTTATTCCTTTGCTTATTCTTCTTTTTTCTGCTAAATAGTCCCATAATGTAATTGAGTGGAATGCTTGATCGTATAAATATAATTAATTTGCTGGGAAAGCGTGTCGGAAATTTATAATTTAGTCCACATTATGATCATCTCCCACAAGCATAAGTTCATCTTTGTAAAACTCAGGAAGACCGCCGGCACCTCCCTTGAGATCGCCCTGTCGGGAATATGCGGTGATAAGGATGTGATCACACCCATTTCGGCTAATGATGAGAAGGCAAGATTAGAAATGGGCTTCCATGGCGCTCAGCACTTTGATAGCGACACAGCCTTCTACAACCACATGCCTTCCTCGGAGATCAAACAAAATATCCCTGCCGGGATGTGGAATGATTATTTTAAGTTCTGCTTCGAGAGAAATCCCTGGGATAAGGTGGTTTCCCATTATTTTCACAGAAACCGGGCAGGAGGTTTTACAGGTATCAAGGATTACCTGCTTCATGATGAAAAGGATAAGATCAAGGGCTTCGATATGTATTCCATCGATGGTAGCGTGGTGATGGATAAGGTATACATGTATGAAGATATGGAGTATGCCCTTAAGGAGATTTCTATGAAATTAAATCTAGCTGAAGCGATAGAACTGCCTCCATACAAGGCGAAGTCGCAGTTCAGGACCGATAAAAGGCATTACAAGGAGATACTGAGTGAGGAAGAGATTGATTTGATCGGAAAACGCTATGCCCGTGAGATCGCCTACATGGGCTACAAGCCATAAAAAAACCCCGCACGAAGGCGGGGTTCAACAACAGTTTACCAACAACTACTTCTTGAAATCAACATTGAACGTCCAAGAGGCATAATAAAATCCTCCAATCTGGGGCATCCCAGTAGCCTGTGTATATTTTTGATCGAAAATGTTGGATCCACCTACCCTGAGGGTCGACATCAGCCTGGGTACTTCAAAGCTGAATTGCAGATCGGTAACATTATAGGATTTGATCTCATATGGATAAGGTGCAAATACAGATTCCCAGATATAATCATCTACCCAGCGCCAGTTCAGGGCAAAGCCGAAACCTTTGTAGATCTTTCCTTCCATCCCAACATTTACCTTATGTTCCGGCGTATTGTAGGCAATCATAAAGTCATCCTTGAAATCCGCGGTATCGAGTTTTGAAAAAGTATAATTGGCATATACTTTTAAAGTCGGATTAATATAGTAATTCAGTCCTATACTGAATCCATATGTGTTCAGGTCTTCTCTGGTGTTAGTGGCCACAAGGTATCTGGTATAATTCCTTGTTGCGATATCATCTACCCCACTCTGTTCACCGGCTACTCCTGAATTAGGCCGCACAACCTGGGAAGCAGTGATAAAGTCCGAGTACATATTATAATACACACTAAGGTCGACGAAGAACTTCTTGGTGATGAGCCCATTATAACCCAGCTCAACACTTTTTAACTGCTCAGGTTTAACAGCTTCTACATATGTAGTTTGTAGCACCTCAGGATTCGAGCCATCGAAAGCCATTACCGATCCCAGGGTATATGCATTTCCAAAGCCATCTACGTTCCCGACAGTATATTCATAACCCTTGTTTAAATAATTATACTGGTCGGCCACAGTTGGGCTACGAAAAGCCGATTGCCCGGTCAGGCGAATCACATGTGATTCGTTTACATTATATACCAGTGCCAGCCTCGGAGATAATTGCAGGTCGTAGTTCGTATTCTTATCGGCACGGATAGATGCAAATACTTTAAGTTTATTTTGAACAGCATCCCAGATAGCCTGGGCAAAACCGCCATATTCAGATACATTAATAGTGCTGCTTGTATCAGAGAACGTAGTACCGTTCGATACAGGATTCGTATTTCTGAAAGAAGCTCCCACGTTCAGGTCCACCCTGTTGAAGCTGTGGTTATAGAGTCCCTCCAGGTGATAGAGAGTGGTCTTACTCTGGAAGTTAGCTCCATAGGGAGGAGGATTGGTGGTCACCTTTTCAAAGGCAGCTTCCCATTCAGGAGTTCCCGGCTGCAGCCATTCACCATTGGCAGCCATCATAGCCGATTCATCAGCTGTTACACCCCAGGTATGATGATAAGGATCAGTAAAATTATTGGTTAAACCTGCCATGGTTTGTACATACGTACCCAGATAAGCAGGATCTACATATTTCAGCGAACTGAAACCCATATTCACACCCGAGGCCGGAAGGCTGAAGGTATTCTTTGTGTCATCCTTACTCATATATCCTTTGAAGGAAAATCCTTTATAATCGAAACCAAGCATATGCTGGGTCTGATAAAAATCCTTTAACGGTGCACGGTTGTTACCCATGTAAATACTTGTACCGGTAGAATATCGACCTTCATATTTAATCATCATTTCAGGAGTGATCTTATAATACAGACCACCACCGATCTTGTAATTTTTTGTTTTGTCGTCCCACAACTGCGACTCCATATAACCGGGCATCATAAATTGTACCATCCCCGGATTGGCATCAGGATACATACTTGCATAATCGCTGAACTGCTCAAAAATGGGGACACCGGCATCCGCCTGGTCCTGGATCATCTGATTGAAATTCTGAGGTGGTGTAGGCTGGTTGCCATAGCGATTGGCTTTAGGGTCATCAGCGATCCAGTCTTTGGCTGTCATGGCTGAGCCCGTTATCTTGAATCCCAGTTTCCCTTTGGCAAAAACGTCCCCATAGCGAAACTGAACTTCGCCATACTGCTGTGTTCCCGCTTTTACTTTAAGGCTAAAGCCACTATACTTAAACGGGCTTTTAGTATTCACACTCATCACCCCCTGCATGGCATTTGGCCCGTACATGGCTGATGCCGGTCCGGAGATTACTTCAATACTTTCAATATCAAGATCGTTTACGCCAAACATATTACCCGGGACGACGTTGATAGTGGGCATTTGGTTATCGACACCATCGATAAACTGCACAGCACGTAATTGCGAGGTTGTATTAAATCCCCTGGCATTGAACACCTTGAACCCAATACTATTGTTTATGATTTCTACATCCCGCATATTCGAAAGACCACTGAAATAATCTCCCGATGCAGAATTCTGGATCTCTTTCACATTCATTTTCTGGATGGTAAGCGGAGCTTCCATCATTTTTTCATCCAGACGTGAAGCACTGATCACCACCTCGGCACCCATGATCACATCAGGTTCAAGTTTAATCTGAAGCAACTGACCGGGCAATGCACTCATGGCAATAGCTTTGTATCCAATGTAGGAAACCTCGATGGTCATTTCACTGCTTCCGCTCACATCGAAGCTAAAGTATCCCGTTTCATCACTAACACTTCCTGTATTGCTTCCCTGCACCTTTATATTTGCATTCTCCAGAGGTTCACCACTATCCAGGTCATACACATAACCGTTTATGGTGTTTGTCTGTGCCATCACACTCAGAGAGAGAAGAGATGCGCAAAGCGTTAAAAACATGAATTGTAAAGTTTTTTTCATTGGTATAGATTTTGGTTAAAATTTCTAGTCATTCTTTTCTACTTCGATGCTTTCCTCTGCCTGCATCGACTGCCCATTCATCCTTGTATAAAGGACATGCGGCACATTTACATCGCTGTTTTCATTCATAACAAGCCTTCCACGGATGGATGGCACATCAAGGGTTCTGAGGTATTCACGCATGACATCCCGATCGCCTTCTGAGCTGTGGAGCCCCTTTACCAGGTATGCTACCACCGTCATTCCATATACATTCAGCCAGTTCATATCCTCGCCATATTTAGCCTTAAAGCGTTCGTTTGCTTTGTTGTAGAGCCTGGCAGAAAAATCAATATAAGGACGTGGGTACCAGATAAAATCGCCATCTTCCCCTAATGCTGTCCATACCATCTCATTGTCAACCGTATTATTGCATATGATGGGAAGTTCAGGAGCACGCTCACGTATTTGCCTGATAGCATTGATCATAGCAGAACCACGACCGGCCAGGACAACAAAATCAGGATCGTTATCCATCACCTTATTGATCTTATTTCGAAGGTCCAATTCTGAAGGTTCAAATACTTCTCCTCCCGGCATCACCCCTCCCAGCTCAATAAACCTTTCACTGAAAAATTCTACTGCATCCTTGCCCATGTCATCGTTAACCACCAGCCAGCTTCCTCTTCGGAGGTCCAGGCTCGTGTATGCATAAGACGCGAGCAATGGCATGATCTCTGATTCGAGCTCAAAATCACGAAAAGCCCATTTATGTGTGGCCGCAATATTTGCAGCGCTGGATAAGGTCAGCAATGTTGGAATGCCTTCGCGCTCGAGCAAGCCCACTGTTGCCTGTATAATCGGTGTGTAGCCGGTAACGACAAGATCCACATCATCAATCTCAATAAATTTCTTGGTGATCGTAACTGCATCTTTCGGATTAAGCTTGTTATCCTCATAGATAGCTTCAATACGTATCTTTCCTGATGAGTCGCCGACATGCTCCATTGCCAGGTCCATGCCCTTCTTGAATTCCTCTGCAAAATAGCTGCCATTTCCCGTCAGGGGAAGGTTAACACCAATACGGTAAGTGGGGATTTCGCGTTCCTTTTTTCGTTTTCTACTTTCGTTTTCAGAGCAAGAAAACAGGAATGCTGCCAGGATAAGGATCAGAATCGGGGTTTTGCGCATAATAAGGCCATTTCAGCTTATCAACGGCAATGATAGGAATATAATGGCAGAATAATGCTAACTTATTATAGATGATACTGGATACTGGATACTGGATACTAGATACCTAGTACTTAATACATTGTACCTAATACCTGGTACTGGTAATCTGGCAATTGCCGCTGGTGTAGGAGCCGAACAAGCATACACCTTTATTCTCTTCCGTCC
>JAOZTN010000059.1:0-17430 GCA_029942245.1 Bacteroidales bacterium
ACGGCTTTTTTTGTGGTATGTGGTGTGTGGTATGTGGTATGTGGTGTGTGGTATGCGGTACGTGGTACGTGGTACGGGGGACGGGGTATGCGGATTACTTCTTCTGTCCTTCGTGCTCGAAAGCTACTTTGCGGAGGCGCTGGCAGAGGAGTATTCTATCGCCTTCGAATATCAAATATCGAATATCAAGTATCGAGTATCGAATATCGAACAAGAAACCAGTAACCAGCAACCAGTAACCAGTAACCAGTAACCAGTAACCAGTAACCAGTAACCAGTAACCAGTATTCCTAATTCTTAATAATCTTCGTTGTATAAGAGCTGTTTTCGGAAATGACCTTCAGGAGATAAATCCCATTTGTAAGCTTGGAAATATCCAACTGCATTGCTCCAGGAGTATCTGATATAATAAGTGGCTGGACTTCTTTCCCGGAAATATCATATAACAAGCTCGAATATCGAATTTCGGATAGCGGATATCGAATATTAACAACCTCCATTGTCGGGTTAGGATACACAATAACTTCAATATCTCTTTCAGGCTCTGAAAGCCCGGTAATCTGATCCAGCGGCCGCTTCCAAACTCCACCGGCATTTATGCCGGCATACAGGTATCCATCATATACATGGAGTGAAAGTACCGGCGATCCAACAAGTCCCGTACTAACGATCTCCCAGCTGTTGCCCTGGTCATTGCTGCGATAAATTTCGCCTTCATCGGTACCGGCAAATATGATGTTCTCATGTGCATGAATACAGCGGATATAGCTTTGTGGAGGAATTCCAATTCCGGCGGATGTCCAGGAAGTCCCCTGATTATTGCTTACGAAGATCCCTTCATACCTGCTGCCGGCAAATAATAAATCGCCTGAAAATTCAAGGGCTGTAATATTCAGATCGGGCAATCCTGTATTGACAGATGTCCAGCTTTCCCCCAGGTTGAAAGAAAGGAAAACACCATTGTCGGAAGTTCCTGCAAATATGAAGATTCCATCGGAAGCCAGAGCTCGGATATCGCCTGAGGTAATTCCTGTGTTTGCCCATGACCAGTCGGATCCATAGTTGTTACTTTTAAAAATACCTTCATCCCTGCTCCCTGCAAAAACTGTTTCTCCACACAGGCAGAATGATTGTATCCATGCACTGCTAAGTCCGTTGTTGACTTTGGAGTATGTAAATCCGTGGTCGGTGGAACGATAAATGCCCAGCATATCTGTGCCAGCAAAAACCAGGTTCTCCAAAGCAAAAACACTCCGAATCTCAACAGTCCCTATCGAGGTAGCACGGGCCCATGATGCTCCTTCATTAATGCTTGTGTAAAGTCCGGAGCCGTGGGTGCCGGTGATCAGTGCATTTGAGTTACTTGTCAGGGAACCGGCTCCTGCGTTGAAGCTGATGCTTCCGGTACACAGCGACCATGTGTTGCCATTGTCGATACTTTTATACATGTTCCCACTGGTAACCCCAACAAACAGGGCATTGTCACTTGTTCCTATCGACCAGATTGTAGTTTCGGCCAGTCCTGAACTAACATTAATCCAGTTTTGGCCGGAATCATCTGATCGGTATACACCACTTCCGAATGATGCAGCATAAAGATATCCGTTCTGACTCGTAAACCCCTTTATTGAAGGGAGATTAGGGGAAGTGATCTTTGACCAGCTATTCCCGTTGTCATTGCTGACAAAAGCACCTGAAGAAAGCGTGCTTGTGAATACTTTTCCCTCAAAACAATAGATGGCCATGATATTGGGTTCCGTCAATCCATTATTGATGGCTAACCATGTATCTCCGAAATCTGTAGACCTGAACATCCCTTCCTGATAGGTGCCTGCAAAAATGCTGATGTTATCTGAGGCCAGATAATAGATGTATTTGACAGAGAGATTGCTGCTAAGCGATTCCCAGCTGGCTCCTGTATCTGCAGAGCGGTATAAGCCTCCCAAATATGTGCCTGCAAAAATATGATCGTGACAAACTGTTAATGTCTTCGTATAGGTTCCTTCCAGTTCATTTCCGGAAGGTTCCCAGCTGAGTCCATTATCATTTGTTCTGAAAACATTTTCATCTGTAGAAACAAATAGATAGTCTCCAAGACTCGTTAAGCATTTAGTATCGCAGCTTTTCAGCCCTTCATTACGAAAGTCCCAGCTGATACCTTCGTCCTCGCTGGCAAGAACACCACCACCGGTGGCTGCATAAAGCGTAGTATTGTCAGAGTGAATGCTTCTGACATATTTGCCGCCAGGGCCATTGGTTGGTTGCCATTGGGCAAATAGGCTTGTCGTGAACGACAGTGCGGTGATCCATAACGCAATCCGAAGGATGGGAATACGGATTTTAATCATTTGTCTGGCTTTTGTACAACTAAGATAAAAGAAAAATGGCAAATGATACTAGATACTGTATATTTGATACAGCCAACTGCTAACCGCCTACTTCTACCAGATTAAAAAGCTGCTCAATCCTCTTGCCATCCAGTATCCATACCTGCTGTGTGTATATGCCCAACTGAGGTTTCCCTTTCATGCCGGAACGAAACCAGGGTCGAGATCGTTGATGCCAATGATAATCACGGAATCAAGCTTAAATGCATCCCTGGCGAGATTTTTAATGCTTCTACTGTCGAATTGTGATCACGCATAGGTTCCTTTCTTAGTTTCTCAGATAGCTTCTTTGAAACTCACTAGTTTGTGTTTTGTTTCATCCCACAGGCGGTAGCGTACCGAACTAAACGACTTCCAGAAGGTAAGAGGCTCCTTTTGAAAGATGGGATTTTCTTTATGGCACTTTTCAAGATAGTAATTGGGAATCTTCGGACCAAGGTGATGAATGTGGTGAAAACCAATATTACCTGTGAAAAATTGCAATATCCTGGGGAGCTTATAGTAGGATGAACCTTCCATGGCCATGGTCTTATAATCCCAGTTTTCGCTGCGTTCCCATATCACATCTTCAAACTGATGCTGTACATAAAACATCCACACCCCGGCAATGGAAGCGATCAGCAGAATCGGCACCTGTATGAGCACGAAAGTCCAGAAACCGATAAAATATGAGATGAGAACGATCAGAAGGATAAGTGTGAGTGTGGTCAGATGCGTTTGCAAGTGCATCTTGTTGGTTTGATTGGTGCCATGCAAACGGAACAAAAATGTAAAAAGAAAAAAGGGTACGATCAACAGCAGCATCACTGGATTGCGGTACCAGCGGTAATAGGATTGTTGCTTTGGAGTACTGTCCTTATATTCTTCAACCGTCATAGTCATTACATCACCCACCCCGCGTTTGTCGAGGTTTCCCACAGTTTTATGATGTACCTGGTGTTCGTAATGCCAGCGGTGATAAGGAGTAAATACCATCATCCCGGTAATGATGCCGGTGATCCTGTTTGCCATTTCTGTCTTGAAAAACGATCCATGCCCGCAATCATGGAAGATGATAAATATTCTCACCAGAAAACCGGCAGCAGGAATAGATAAGGCCAGTGTTAGCCAGTATGATACTTCCATGCTGTAATACATGGCCACCAGCAGGCCAAAGTAAGGGACAAAGGAATTGATCAACTGCCACCAGCTTCTCAGCGGACTGGGCTTTAGGTATTGACTGATTATCGTTGTCCAATTCGCCCAATCAGCTGTGTTTGTTTGTTCTTTGTTCATGTTGTTCTTTTCAGACTATAAAGATAAGTTATTTTGGACGATACCCAGTTACCAGTAACTAGTGACCAGCAACCAGTAATGGCCTGTTAACTTTTTCACAATTAACTAACACCTATAATTATTATTACAAGAAGATTATTACTTTTGCGCTTTAATTCAGGTGCCGGGTACCGGATGCCGGATCCCGGGAAATTTAGATATTTGAGATAAGATGCTAAGTAATAATTTTATTGACAGGCATAACGGCCCCAGGGAAAATGAAATTCCCGGAATGTTGGATACCATCGGTGTAAAAACCCTTGAAGAACTTATTGCACAAACTGTTCCTGCTTCTATCAGGATGAAGAATGAATTGGATCTTCCTGACGGGATGAATGAGCATGAATATATCAATCACCTGAGGGAGATCGGTGCTAAGAACAAGCTTTTCAAATCATATATCGGTATGGGTTATTATAACACCATCCTGCCGGGTGTGATCCAGCGGAATATCCTGGAAAATCCGGGCTGGTATACCTCATACACCCCTTACCAGGCTGAGATATCACAGGGCAGGCTGGAAGCACTGCTGAATTTTCAGACCATGGTGTCTGACCTCACAGCCATGCCGCTTGCCAATGCATCATTACTTGATGAAGGTACTGCTGCTGCAGAGGCCATGATCATGCTATACAATGCTCGGAGCAGAGCAGCTGCTAAAGCCGGTCTAAACAAGTTCTTTATTTCCGAAGGCTTGTTTCCCCAGACTAAAGAAGTGGTAAAGGCAAGGGCGCTTCCGCTTGGCATCGAGATCATCACAGGGAATGAAGATGGGATTGAATTTGTTGAAGGACTTTTTGGCGCACTGATACAGTATCCTGACCAATTTGGTGAGGTAAAGGATTACCGCTCATTTGTGGAGCAGGCACATGAAAAGGAGGTTGCAGTAGCCGTTGCCGCCGACCTACTCAGCCTGGCATTGCTAAGCCCTCCGGGCGAATGGGGTGCTGATGTGGTTGTTGGAACTACACAACGCTTTGGGGTTCCCATGGGATATGGTGGACCGCATGCAGCTTACTTCGCTACCCACGAAAAATATAAACGAAATATACCCGGAAGGATCATCGGACAATCGGTCGATGCTGAAGGAAACCCGGCCTTGCGTATGGCTCTCCAGACACGTGAACAGCATATTAAACGTGAAAGGGCTACCTCGAATATCTGTACTGCACAGGCCCTGCTGGCCATTATGGCAGGAATGTATGGCGCCTACCACGGGCCTGAAGGTTTAAAGGCCATTGCCCGCGACATCAATGATTATACTTGTATCCTGGGCGGAGTGCTGCAGGAACTTGGTATGGAACTGCATACAAAACAATTCTTCGATACGTTGGTGATCAGCCTGCCGGATGATCTCGACCAGAATGCTGTGATGGAAGTTGCCGTGCAAAAAGAGATCAACTTCCGCTATTTCGAAGATGGCCGCATCGGCATCAGCCTGGATGAGACCACCTCTGCACAGGATGCACGAGATATCATTTCAGTGTTTGTTAATCTGCGTGGCTTCGAACCTACCCAAGAGCATGAAGTTGAAGTTTGTGTGCCTCAGTCATTGTGCAGGACCAGCGAGTTCATGATACATGAGATATTTAATAGCATGCATTCCGAAACGGAGATGATGCGCTATATGAAAAAGCTGGAGAACCGCGACCTGGCCCTCAACAGGACTATGATCCCATTGGGCTCTTGCACCATGAAACTCAATGCCGCTGCTGAACTGTTTCCATTGAGCTGGCCGGAATTCGGTGCTTTGCATCCCTTCGTACCCGAAGATCAGGCAGAAGGATATACTGAACTTATAGAAAACCTGGGAAGTGACCTTTGTGAGATCACCGGGTTTTCTGCCATGTCGTTCCAGCCCAACTCCGGTGCATCGGGAGAGTATACAGGTTTGCTGGTGATAAAAGCATATCATGAAAGCAGGGGAGAAGGGTATCGGAACATTTGTCTCATCCCTTCATCGGCACATGGTACCAACCCTGCCAGCTCTGTTATGGCGGGCATGAAGGTTGTGATCGTAAAATGCGATGAGCAGGGAAATATCGATATCGACGACCTGAAAGCCAGGACCAAAGAGCATCATGAAAACCTGGCAGCCATCATGATTACCTATCCTTCCACTCATGGCGTTTTTGAAGAATCAGTTCTGGATATCATGGATATCATCCATGAACATGGCGGACAGGTATACATGGACGGCGCCAATATGAATGCACAGGTTGGCCTGACAAGTCCCGGATTGATCGGGGCGGATGTCTGCCACTTAAATCTTCACAAGACTTTTGCCATCCCACATGGCGGTGGTGGCCCCGGCGTTGGACCGATAGGCGTAGCAGAACACCTGGCAGAATTCCTTCCGGGAAGCCCGGTAGTTGAAACAGGTGGTCAGAATGCCATCGGGGCTGTTGCTGCAGCACCCTTCGGCAGTGCCATGATACTTCCGATCTCATACGGCTACATCAAGTTGCTTGGCCGTGACGGCCTCAGGATAGCCACCGAAATGGCCATTCTTAATGCCAACTACCTCAAGACCAAGCTGGAGAAGCATTATAAGATCCTGTATACAGGGAAAAATGGTCGCGTGGCCCATGAGATGATTCTGGATTGCAATCAGTTTCTGAAAACTGCTGATGTGATGGTGGTAGATATCGCCAAGCGTCTGATGGATTTTGGTTTCCATGCCCCTACAGTAGCATTCCCGGTTATTGGAACATTGATGGTGGAGCCAACGGAAAGCGAACCTCTCTCAGAACTCGACCGTTTCGTCGAAGCCATGATGGTTATACGTGAAGAGATCCGTCAGGTAGAAGAAGGGAATTGCTCGAAGGAGGACAACATGATCAAACATGCACCACACACCCTGGCCATGGTCATGGATGAAGACTGGAAGTTTCCTTATAGCAAAAAAGATGCTGCATTCCCCAACGGAGTACCTGAACGCGATAAGTACTGGCCTGATGTCACACGCATCGATGATGCCCAGGGCGACAGAAACCTTATCTGCACCTGCGGAACCCCTGAAGATTACGTTGAGAAATAGTGTTGAGTGTTGAGGGTTGGGTGTTGAGTTAGTATCCAGTATCCCGTATCCAATATCCAGTATCTAGTATCCAGTATCCAGCACCTAGTGTCCCTGCAACGCCCGATATGCATACCCGATCTGCCCCGTGATATCGCTGGCCAGCGAGGCTTCGTATCCAAGATCCTCTGATGCCAGGTCGCCGGCAAGGCCATGGAGATAGGTTCCAACAAGACATGCTTCCAAGGATGTATATCCCTGGGCCAGCAGACCTAGAATAATTCCGGTGAGTACATCGCCGCTTCCTCCGGTTGCCATACCCGGGTTTCCGGTTGAATTGTAAAAGCATCGTCCGTCAGGGCAGCTGATGGCTGTCGCATATCCCTTCAAGACCACATAAGCATTATGCTTCATAGAGAATTCGCGTTGCTGCTTATCCCTTTCAAAGGCGTTGCCGCTTTTTCCAACGAGCCGCTCAAACTCTCCGGGATGGGGGGTGAAGATGCTGCCTGCCGGGATAAATCCCAGCCATGTTTTGTTCTCGCCCAGGATGTTGATCGCATCTGCATCGAACAATATGGGTAAGCCTGTATTCTGGATGAGCACCTTCAAGGCAGTTTGTGTGTCTTTTTCCTGTCCGATTCCGGGTCCTATGCCGATGGCATTGTAGGGGTCGAGTACGGGCATTTCCGAGTAAGTAGTTTCCGAGGGGTCGATGCTGCACATGGCTTCCGGAACGGCAGTTTGTATGATGTCATACCCCTTTTGTGGGACATGCGTTGTGAGCAGGCCCGATCCTGTGCGCATGCAAGCCTTCGATGCCAGGACGGCGGCACCCATCTTGCCATAGCATCCGGCGATGAGCAAAGCATGTCCGAATTTGCCTTTATGATCAAATTTGTTCCTTCTCTTGATCATCGAGGAAATATCTTTTTTCATGACAAAATAATCGGCCTTTTCGATGCCGTTCACGAAGTCAGGATGAAGCTTGATGTTCATGATCTCCCATTCTTTCACATAGGGGAGGTTTTCAGCATACATGAAGGCCTTCTTTGCAAATTCGAAGGTGAGGGTGATATCAGCAAGGATGATGGCCCCGCCACTGTCAATACTGGGTTTATCAGCAAATAATCCTGACGGGATGTCGATGGCAGCAACTTTTGCGTTTTGATGATTAAGGTATTCGATCACCTCTGCAATAAAGCCCGTAACCGGTTTCGACAGTCCTGATCCGAAAACGGCATCTACGATCCAATCACAGTCGAGCTTTTCAGGTAATTCGTCAGCTTTGCTGATCTCGTTGATCTTTACCTTTTTTTGGTATTTCAGGTTCTCAAGGTTGATGTCGAAGTCTTCTGATGACTTATCAGAGTACCTCAGCACAAAAACCTCAACCCGGTAATCTTTTTTAACCAGCAGTCGCGCAATGGCCAATCCATCACCTCCATTGTTCCCGAGCCCGCAGAATATCTTGATCCTGTCGGTACTTGCGAAATTCTTTGTCATCCATTTATAGCAGACCTTGGCGGCCCGTTCCATCAGATCGATGGAGTCGACGGGTTCATTCTTAATGGTATAGGCGTCTGCTTCCCTGACTTGTTCTATTGAGAGGATCTTCATTGGCTTGTTTCTAAATTCCATACAAATATATGGATAAAAAAGGGTGTATAGCCATTAAATGCACCTCACCCCCTTAACCCCCTGCCCCCTTTTCCCCCACTCCTTGAGGAGAGGGGGCCAGGGGGTGAGGTGGATGGTTGAGACCACCTAAATTAATAGTACTTTTGCAACAAAATTATACAGATGGCCAGAAGCAGGAAACCATTCCCCAAATACGAAAAAGTAGAGATCATTGATGCCGGGTCGGAGGGCAAGGCTGTAGCCAGGGTTGATAACATGGTGATATTTGTGCCATTTGTCGTTCCGGGCGATGTCGTGGATATACAGGTTGTGCGAAAGAAAAAGAGCTTTTTTGAGGGGAGGGCCGTGAAATTTCATAAATATTCCGACAAGAGGGTAGAACCCAAATGTGAACATTTCGGAACCTGTGGGGGTTGCCGCTGGCAGAATATGGAGTACACCGATCAGCTTTTTTATAAGCAGAAGCTGGTGGCCGACAATCTGCAGAGGATTGGCGGGCTGGAGCTTCCGGACATCATGCCCATTATTGGCTCAGAAAAAAGTTATCACTACAGGAATAAACTGGAGTACACTTTTTCCAACCGAAAATGGTTCATCGAGAAGCCGGATCCCGATAAACCGGAAGAAAGAAACAGGAACGGTCTGGGCTTTCACCTTCCGGGTATGTTCGACCGCATTCTTGACATCGACACCTGCTATCTGCAGCGTGATCCTTCCAATGGCATCCGCCTCGCGGCAAGAGACTTTGCCCTTGAAAATGAATATGAATTTTATGATGTGAAGACCTGGGATGGATACCTGAGAAATCTTATCATCCGTTCCTCTTCAACGGGCGACCTGATGGTGATCATGGTTTTCAGGTATGTGGATCACATTAAGATGCCTGCCTTGATGGATCACCTGAGCGAGAAGTTTCCGGAGATCAGCTCAATGATGTATGTGATCAACGACAAACGCAATGATGATATCTCCGACCTGGAAGTAAAACATTATAAAGGTGATGCCTTTATAATGGAAGAAATGGATGGGCTGAAATTTAAGATCGGGCCAAAATCCTTCTTCCAGACCAATCGCGACCAGGCTCTGAAACTTTATCATACTACCAGGGACTTTGCAGGATTGAAAGGCGATGAGGTTGTTTATGACCTTTATACCGGAACAGGAACCATCGCTGCTTTCGTGGCCCGCTCGGCAAAAAAGGTAGTGGGGATAGAATATATTCAAACAGCTATTGAGGATGCTAAAGAGAACTCCGGCTTAAACAACATAGATAATACCGTTTTCTATGCCGGCGATATTGTAAGGGTGCTTAATGATGAATTCATTCAGGAAAATGGCAGCCCGGATGTGATCATCACCGACCCCCCGCGTGCAGGTATGCATGATAGGGTTGTCAGGCAAATCCTCAAAATTGGCCCCGAAAAAGTCGTCTACGTCAGCTGTAACCCAGCCACACAGGCCCGCGATCTTGCTCTCATGATGGATCAATACAAGATCGAAAATGTCCAACCCGTCGACATGTTCCCGCAAACGCATCATGTGGAGAACGTCGTATTGCTGATCAAACGATAGGGAAATTCCAAACATCATCTCTTGTTACTTTCTTTTTGAAATCCGAAATCCGATATTCGAAATCCGATATCCGAATTTTTTGATTTTTAGGTGCGACATTTTTGCATTTTGGGTATTAATATGTATGAGGAAAGAACTAGAGGAAAGATTAATTCGCTTTGCAAGCGATATTTTGTCACTTAAGCGATACATTAAATCAACTTTTGAGGGTGACCATCTGGCTAAGCAATTTGTAAGATCAGGAACAAGCGTAGCCTTAAATTTTGGAGAAGTTCAGGGAGCTGAAACGTCTAAAGATTTTATACATAAGCAAGCATTGTCTTAAAAGAATTAAGGGAAACCTGGATTAATCTCAGAATAATTGAAATGAATGGATTATGTAACAATCAAGCGTTACTGTCAAAAGCCCTGGATGAGAATGATCAGCTTATTCGAATATTTACGCGCTCGATACAAACCTCAAAAAGAAACCAAAATAAAATAAATTCAAAATAGAATCCAGATAGCTTCGAATATCGGATTTCGAATATCGGATATCGCATATCAAAAGCTTTCAATAATCTCTACAAGCTCCTCCAGGTCAAGATCTTCACCTTTCACAGTATGCTTTGCCCGACTATAAAAGAGTTCCCTTTCTGAAAGTTGGTCTTCAACAAACCCCAGCATATCTTCATTCTGTATATCACGCACAACGGGACGCAGGCGCCTGGCATGGTTCAGCCGGTGAGCAAGGGATTTTGGAGTCATTTTAATGTAAACCGTAGTGCCTTCACTGTTCATGAGCAACATATTCCTGTCGGAGCATGCCGTGCCTCCACCGGTCGAGATCACGGCAGTATCGTGCTCAAGTATGATCTCCTTAAGGCATTGATTTTCGAATTCCCGAAAACGTTCTTCACCAAAATGTTCGAAAAAGCGTGGAATGCTGTATCTGTATTTGGCCTCGAAGGCATCATCAAGGTCTACAAAAGGGATGCTCAACTTGTTGGCGAGTCGTTTGCCAACAGTTGATTTGCCTGCTCCCATATACCCAATAATAAATATCCGCATTCCCCGGTAAATTACCATATAAATATAAGAAAAAGAATGGATTTTTCAAAGGCCGGAGCCGAATCCTTACTTGCGATTCATTGCGCGGATGACTGCCGCCACAATATCAGGAATATCGAGGCCATATTTGGCCAGCAGCTCAAGTGGCTTACCACTTTGCCCGAAACTGTCATTCACGGCGATCATCTCTACGGGAGCCGGGTTTTTCCTGGCAAGGCATTGTGTGATGCTGTCGCCAAGACCGCCAAAAATGGAGTGCTCCTCAGCCGTAACAGCACATGCTGTCTTCTCAATGGAGGCTATCACAGCCTCTTCGTCAAGTGGTTTGATAGTAGCAATGTCGATGACCTCTGCGCTTACGCCTTGTTGTGCCAGTTCATCGGCAGCCTTGAGGGCGGTCCAAACAAGATGCCCGGTGGCAAAGATGCTGACATCATGGCCTTCTCTCATTGAGATGGCTTTTCCAATTTCAAATTTCTGATCTGCTGCTGTGAAATTGGGCCATGAGGGCCTGCCAAAGCGCAGGTATACCGGACCGTCATGATCAGCGATGGCGATGGTAGCTGCTTTTGTCTGGTTAAAATCACAGGGGTTGATCACCACCATGTTCGGGAGCATCTTCATCAAACCGATGTCTTCGAGGATTTGATGCGAAGCACCATCTTCTCCCAGGGTCAGGCCTGCATGTGAAGCGCAGATCTTTACATTTTTACCGGAATAGGCGATAGATTGCCGGATCTGATCGTACACCCTTCCTGTCGAGAAATTGGCAAAAGTGCCGGTGAACGGGATCTTGCCACCGATGGTGAGTCCTGCAGCCATTCCCATCATATTGGCTTCTGCGATCCCGGCCTGGAAAAACCTGTCGGGATAAGCCTTGGCAAAGTCACCCATCTTCAGGGAGCCGGTAAGGTCGGCGCAGAGCGCAACAACATCAGGATTTTTATGTCCCAGTTCAAGTAAGGCTTCTCCGAATCCGTCACGCGTAGATTTTTTTTCAACAGTGTTTGTAAGGGCCATAAGATCGTCTGCTATTTGTAAATTTTAACATGGGTTGTCTTTCCTGATGTGACCCTGAATCGTTTTTCAATGGTAAACATTGCCCTGTTGGTGTAGCGGGGCCTGAACACCACCCGGTACCTCCCGGGCTGTAGAATCAGCGATTCCTGAACGGGGTTCTCCCTGAAATTATAAACCCACACCAGCTCGTTGTCGCGCTCAACATAGAGGCTTCCATAGCCCTGTGCCGTTTTTTGTATCACCGCAATACCGGGAACCGGGATCTCAACAGTTGTGGTTGTACTCTGGGCTACATTGATGTCGTCGATGTATATCCTTGGCAAACAAAGGATCTCCAGGCTGTAATCACCGGTGATGTATTTTTCTGTCTGGCCAAACTGCTGCACGTTTATAGTTTCCATGCTGCCTTCCTGCCTGACAATGGCCTGAAGGTTCCGGCTCGACAATGTCGTCCCTTCCATCTTCAGCCGCAGCTGGCCCTGAGGGGTGTTGACAGGGATGATGGTATGTTGTCCGGGGGTGATCTTGATGCTGTCGGCACGAGCAGGAGGGAGGGTGTGCACAACAATGTCGTATGTGATCAGTGGATCGATGAGCAGCGTATCAGGTAATCCTTTAGAGTTAAGAGTCTGGATGAAATTATATACCACCTTGCCGGAAACATGGTCGTAAAAAGTCATATTGACATTGATTTCCGATGGCTTGTTATACTCGTCGAGAAGGTTGACCTGAGCGGTAGTGGAATTCAGCGCTTGAGAGATGACCAGGTCAAGGGCTTTGCTGAACTGCTCCTCACTGGATGCATCGAAATAGACCCCGACACAATCAAAGGCCTCTCTGAAATTCCTGCCTATTCCAATTACGAAGGGTTTCAGTGCAACACCTTGTTTTTGTAATGCCGCGGATACAGCGCAAGGATCTCCGCCGCATTCTTCCAGTCCATCAGTGATCAGGATAATAATGTTACGGCAATCATCACAATTAGGGAAATCTCCTGCAGCCTGCTCCAGGGCAGCGGCAATAGGGGTTGTTCCTTTGGGCTTCACATAGCGCAACTGGTTCTTGATCCGCATAGCATTGCCATCGGCAAAAGGCACTACCAGCCTGGTATCATTACAGTCCTGTGGAGGATAGGTCTTCTGGTGCCCATATACACGCAGAGCCAGCTGGATGTTGTCAACATCCTTCAGGCTATCGAGTAGATTCGAAAGCAGGTCTTGAGCGATATTCATCTTAATATCACTTTGCCAGCGGCCAATCATGCTCTGCGATCCATCCAATACAAAGAGGATGCGTGTGAGTGGAGGAGGCTTTTCCTCATCTTGCAGATAGTTGTTCTGAGCAAAACTGGCTGAAAAAGTGAATATCAGCAGTAATGCGAGAATATATTTAAGTGTAGAGGTAAACATCAATTTAATAATCGCCAAGCGTTTCTTCCAGCTGTTCCAATGCCCTGGCTGTTTGTTCGTCATTTGGTGCAACACCATGCCATTTGTGGGTCCCCATCATATAATCAACACCATATCCCATCTCAGTATGCAACAAAATAACGATAGGAATACCTTTATCAGTATGTGAGATAGCCTCCTTTAGTGTGATAAGGATATCTTCCATATCATTGCCTTTGGCTTCCAGTACTTTCCATCCGAATGCTTCCCATTTTAATTTCAGATCGCCCATGCCCAGGACTTCATCCAGGGATCCGTCGATCTGCTTTCCGTTGTAATCCACTGCTGCAATGAGCCTGTCTACTTTATTGGCGGCAGCATACATCGCGGCCTCCCATACCTGCCCCTCCTGCAGTTCCCCGTCACCCATCAGGCAAAATATCTTTCCGGGATCGCTGTTCAATTTCTTTGATAAAGCTGCTCCAATAGCAACAGATAGTCCCTGGCCTAGAGAGCCTGTAGACACCCTGATCCCGGGCAAGCCCTTATCGGTGCTGGGATGTCCCTGCAGTCGTGAACCCATCTGCCGGAAGCTGGCCAGTTCATCTACCGGGAAATAACCTGAGCGAGCAAGTACGCTATAAAGTGCCGGTGAAATGTGACCGTTAGAAAGTACAAAAATATCCTGACCCGGAGCATCCATTTCGAAGTTTTTCGGGTCATGCTCCATTACCCCATTATATAGGGCTACAAGATAATCACAGCCACCCAGAGAACCCCCGGGATGACCGGAAGAAGCTCCATTTACCATACGTATGATATCTCTTCTGACTTGTGTTGAAATTTTTTGAAGCTGTCTGGGGTCGGGCATGGGTTTTTTGTTTGTTCAAAACTAAGGTAATTATCAAAATTACGCCATAAGAATTATTTTTATTTCTTAACAACTTATTAAAAGTTGCCCTGACAGCTCTCCCTGAAATATATCAGGTGTTTTTCCTTAATATATTTCCTATTTTTACACACCAAACTTATACGAATGACCCTACTAAGGATCCAGTTAATACTTCTTTTGCTATTTCTGCTGCCTTTTGCAGGCTTTTCGCAGGAAATAAGCAGCGAAAAAGAATGGGTCGATTCTGTTTTTCACTCTTTGAACACAGAGGAAAGAATTGCACAACTGATGGTGGTCAGGACCAACCAGCCGGGTAAAGATTACTTCCCAGAGATAGAAAAGTATATTAAGGATTATAATATTGGTGGTGTATGTTTTTTCAGGAACCATCCCTATCATCAGGCAGCGACCACCAATCATTGGCAATCCATGGCAAAGACACCCCTGCTGGTCAGCATAGATGCTGAATGGGGACTGGGCATGCGTCTCGACAGCACAACGGTATTTCCGTTTCAGATGACATTGGGTGCCATACAGGATAACGATTTGATCTACAACATGGGATCCATGATAGCTGAAGAATGCAAGCGCATAGGTGTTCATATGAATTTTGCCCCTGTAGTCGATGTCAACTCCAACCCGGCAAACCCTGTGATCGGAATGCGTTCCTTCGGGCAGGATAGGGAAAATGTTACCTCTAAAGGCCTGGCATATATGCAGGGCTTACAGGAAAATAATGTGATTGCTACAGCGAAGCATTTTCCGGGGCATGGCGATACCGATACGGATTCACACAAAACACTTCCGATCATCAGCCTCTCGGAAGAAAGGATCGACAGTATTGAATTGTATCCTTTTAAGGGGCTTATTGAGAATGGACTGGGTGGCATTATGATCGCCCACCTTTATGTGCCCGCCTATGAAGAAAGGGAAGGGGTGGCCTCAACACTTTCAAATAATATTGTAACAGGCCTCCTGCGTGAACAACTGGGTTTTGAGGGCCTGATCGTAACGGATGCCCTGGATATGAAAGGGGTAACAAAATATCATAAACCCGGTGATATTGAACTGCAGGCCTTGCTGGCAGGAAATGACATACTCTTGCTTCCGGCTGATGTGCCCAAAGCCGTTAAAAGGATCAGTAAGGCTGTTAAGGATGGCGAGATCGCAATGGAAGTGATCGATGAACGCTGCAGAAAAGTGCTGACATATAAATACAGAGCAGGACTTTCTGATATTTCGGAAATAGCTTTGGATGGACTTTTTGGTGATCTGAACAGCAGCAATGCCCGGGCATTGAATCGCAGCCTTTTCGAGTCCTCAGCTACGCTACTTAGAAATGAAGAAGGCATCATTCCATTAGCTGAACTGGATACCCTGAAAATTGCATATTTATATGCCGGGGGGTCAACAGAGACTGATTATTTTGGCAATACCCTCGGCCTGTATGGAAGAGTAAGCAGATTTGAACTTCCTTTAAAAGCTAAAAAGAAAGAGCTGGCAAGTCTCTATGATGAACTGGATGCCTTCAACCTGGTGATCGTGGGCGTCATGAATACAAACATTTATCCGTGGAAAAATTATGGGATCAGTGAAGAAACCTGGTCCTTCATCAGGGAGTTGAATGCCAGCAAGAAGGTCATTCTCGATCTCTTTGCCAGCCCCTATGCATTGTCGGCCATGGGCAGCGAAGACCTGCCGGAGGCCATCGTCCTGTCATACCAGGATGCCCCCCTGGCGCAGGAAGCCGGAGCAGAACTTATTTTTGGTGGTATACCGGCCAAAGGGAAGCTCCCTGTTGGCATTGCAGGCCTGTTCCCGACAGGAAGCGGCCTGGAAACAGAGGCCACACGATTACAATTCGTAGAGCCTGCCACCCTGGGTATTGGCGATGATTTTATAGCAAAAGCAGATTCCATCATCCTGTCAGGAATGGTATTAAAGGCATATCCCGGCTGCCAGGTGCTGGCGGCAAAAGACGGCAAGGTCTTCTATCATAAAAGCTTCGGGTATCATACCTATGAGAATGATCAGGCAGTAAGACCTACCGACATCTACGATCTGGCTTCCATAACCAAGATCGCTGCTACGACCATATCTGTTATGGATATGACATTCCGCGGCAGTATCGATATCGACAGGCCATTATCCTATTATTTACCATATCTCAGGGGAACCAACAAAGAGCATGTTATTATCCGTGAATTGCTGGCCCATCAGGCCCGCTTCAGGGCATGGATCCCCTATTTCAGGTATACCGTGGGCGAGGAGAATGAAGACAAGGGAATATATCAAAGCAAGCTTAGTGAAGATTATCCTGTGCGCGTGGCTGATGGCATGTATATCCACAGGGATTATTATCATGAGATCCTCGATAGCATCAGGTATTCTGATTTGCGCGGCAATAACCAATACAGGTACAGCGACCTGGGATTTTACCTGCTGAAAGAAGCGATGGAAAATATTAATAATGTTCCCTTTGAAGAATTTGTGGAAGAGAATTATTACGCGCCACTCGGATTGACCAGGATGGGATTCCTCCCATTGCGACGCTTTAAGAAAGCGGATATTACACCCACCGAAAATGATAAGAGTTTTCGTAAGCAATTGTTACAGGGTGATGTTCATGACCAGGGTGCTGCCATGCTGGGAGGCGTATCCGGACATGCAGGCCTGTTTTCAAATGCCTTCGATATGGCAGTGATAATGCAGTTGTTCCTTGATGGAGGCGAATACGGGGGTCGTAAATATTTGGATGATAATACACTCCGGGAGTTCACAAAAACACAATTTCCACTCAATGGGAACAGAAGGGGTATAGGTTTTGATAAGCCCATGCTGGACTATGATGAAGAAGGTTCGACATGCCGTTCTGCATCTTCTTCCAGCTTCGGACATTCCGGTTTCACCGGGACATATGCATGGGCCGACCCGGAGAACGGACTGGTATATATTTTCCTGTCGAACAGGGTATATCCCGATATGAATAACAACAGTATCATGGAATATGATATCCGTACCAATCTGCATCAGGTTTTTTACGATGCCCTCGAAAATGCAAGCCCTGAGTAAACAAAATCACGCTTTATCAGTTTATCCTTATATCAATAGTACAATGAAACAGTGAAACAATGAAACAGTGAAACA
>JAOZTN010000060.1:0-7453 GCA_029942245.1 Bacteroidales bacterium
TTCTCCAGTTTCTCGCCTTTCTTGCGTTGGCGCTTAAAGATATCACCGAAGCGGTCGAACTCCTTGGTGTAAAAGATGCCCACTCCTTGTGTATAGGGTGAGAAATAATCGAGGGTATTGATATTGTTGGAGCGGTTGAATACTCTCAGCCTGATTCGGCCATCAGGCCTTAGCTTATATTCGATATTTACATCTCCAACAATATTACTTGCGTCCTGCTGAGAAGCATCTTTTTGGGTTGTCATCACACCTACATTGCCATCCACTATCAGACGGTTATCAAAGAACTGGGTTGAAAGAGCAACCTCCAACTCATCCTGGTTGATTTCGTCACCTGAAATGTAATTGATCCCGATATCAAAATCCCTGCTGATCTGCGACAGCCAGTTGCTCAACTGGCTTGTGACAATATTAAGGGAAGAGCCGGCCATGTTAGGCGATGAGCTTGCATAGCTGAAGCTGTTCATGAGGAGCAAGGATACCATCTGCTGGTTCATCAACATGGCATCATTGGTATCCAACACAGCATAGATGGTGGTCTTGATCTCATCCTTCACGTTCGGGAAATCGATACTGAAATTAATATCCGGGTTAGCCAGTTTTCCTCTTAGCCCCAGAAAGGCATTTACATTCACACGTTGCCCCTCAAATTCGGGACTGATGCTTGCGCCCAAACCACTCAATGATGTCTTCAGCCGGTATAAGGCCTTTAAGTCGACATCGGCATTGTAAGGGTTGCCTGTGAAGTCGATATGTCCACCCTGTATGATCTCGAACCTCCTGTTGATCAAGTTTTGAAGGCTAAAGAATAATGTTCCTCTTAAAAAATTATAATTACCAAAAATATTAAACTCTCCACGAGGATCAACGGTAAATTGTATATCCCCATAACCACGCGAGCTGATATTCCCCATATTCCCCGGCAGGATGATCATAGTTTCTGCGGTATTATTAATGCGAATACGGAAATCAAGATTCAGGCCCTTGAGGTCAACGTTATATTTGGATGCAAGTTCATTTTTATCCTTCTCCTCATTCCTAAACACTACGAAGTCGTTCTCAGTTGCAGTAAATGAATTGTTCAAAGGAATCGTAATATCTGCACCTCTCGAAGTTTCAACATCGGCATCGATGTGAAAATCATCCATGGGGCCATAAAATTTAGCCTCACCGCTGACTATGCCATCGCCATAAAAGACATTATTATGGTAGCGGTTAGTATACAGACATACAAAATCCTGTGGCTTCACGCTAAGGTCAAAATAGAAATCCTTTAGATAATTGTGCGTGATCTCTCCATTGGCAACAGCCTGATTACCAACGCTGTCATAAATTATCATATTGCTAATGCTAATGGCCCCCGGATTGAAATCAATGGTATGCGCAAACGAATATTTTGTATTCAGGTAATCTATCCTGCAGCCACTTCTCATCAGCTTGAGCTGTCCCTGGGTTTCCGGCTTTTTCGTTGATCCACCTATATGGAGCTTTGCACTGGCCACCCCACTCAGGTCACTGACATACGAATTCACGAAGCTATTGAATGCCTCAATGCGGAAGTTATTCATTTCAAGGGTAAAATTCAGATTATTCTGATTCTTCTGAGGAAAATATGAACCGGTAATACCTATTACCCTGCTATCGCTCACATTCCCATGATAAATAATCTGAGAATTTACATCAACTGATTCCTGATCGGAATTCCAAAAAGAGCGAATGTCGGCATCACCAATCAGAACATTATTCATTTCCAGGTCGGATATCAATAATGCAGAATAGAAATTTGGCATTGCATAAAGGTTATTGATACCAAATGTTCCGTTGGTAAGCCCATTAAGGTCAAAGTTGTAATTTCTGAAGATAATATCGAAGTTTGATAGCCGCCAGTTATTGAATACTACCATCATGGTATCATTCGGGTTCTCGGTTACCTTGCCATCAAGCGTTAAACCTTGCATTCCTCCGACAAGGCTGAAGTCTTCAAACTCAAAATACCGGGGGCCAAATATCATCCTGTTTCCTGCATCTACAGACCATAAAGAGTCATTCACCATAGCCCTTGCGGTAGTCAGGCTCAATTCACTCTTCACGCTATCAATGAAGGTATAATACCCTTTGAAGTCGGCATTGTTCCGACTTATTTTCTGACCATCATCCCATCCCAGGGCAAAAAGCAGGCTATCCTGATCTAAGTTTGCGTATAGGTTAAACATATCCAGTCCTAACTCAAGGCTATCACCGGCTTTTTGCTCCTTGATCAGGATACGATCCGTTTTGATATCTATTACAAGATCAGATTCTGTTGCCCTGGCCCGGATACTAACTGTATCGGATTTTAAACCAGCATAATCCACATGCGGGAAGTAGGCATCAATCTCTGCTTGCCGGCTGGCAGAATTAAACATGCCGCTGATGCTACTATTTTGCTGCACATAAAGCCCCGGCACGAAAATATCCAGAAGATCTTCTGTTTCCTTGATGTCGATTGAAAAGGCAATTGACTGTTCCCTGATCTCTCTATTTTCTTCAGGGAGGAAAGACCATTTTTCAAATTCTTCTTTAATCATCTGATCAATTGCATGCGTCATCTCCCTAATGGTGAAACTCCCTTGCACTACGGCATCCAGTATATCGGAAGTCAGCATGATCCTCCGATAATATCCCGTATCCTTCATGCTTATCAATGCCAGATGGCTCATGGACCAGCTCTTTTCCCCTTCAATAAATTCCAGGCTGTCTATCATGACTCTACCTTCAAGGTCTTCCAATTCCAGACCAATGAAATTACAATTCAAGGCTACAGAAAGTCTGAGCAGGCTATCCCTGTCGAGCATGTTAAGCTTAAACAGATCAGCATCATTAATATCGGCAGTAAAATCAAATAGGGGTTTTTCCTGATTGAAGTCAAGGATGCCGTCAAATATGAAGTTGACCAGGTCATCTTTTACATTGAGGTGGCCATTAAACTTTTTCTCTGCAATATCGCCCCGAACATGTACCTCATTAAAGGTTCTCTGCATAAATAACAGGGAATCGATATTTCCGGTCATGTTTATATTGGCAGTTTCCCCGCTCAGCCCGGAACCATGGATGTCGGCCTCCATATCCATTTCTCCCAGGTAATCTTCCAGACTCAGGAATTTCCCGATATGAAAGCGTCTGGCCCGCAGTTTCCCATCATAGACTACATCAGTATGATCTTCATTTTGTCTGAGGGAAATATCTGTTGAGATGGAACCAATATCAGAAACAAAGTCAGCAGTCGATACAAAGTCATCATAAAAACCAGTAAAAGAACCCTTTATCTTTATAGTTCCCAAAAACCCAATCTCATCCGGAACCGGGATATAGCGGAGTGCTCCGGGTATTGCGAAGCTCTCGATGTCAGAACGTGTTATGGTAAATTCGTCTACACTTGTATGGATATATGTTTCCCTGACATCCGGCAAACCATATAATCTAACGTCACCTCTGAATCGCGTATTTCGTCCGTACGTGAATCTGAAATCTTTCACCCTGAGGTTATTGACACTTCCTTTTACCTGTCCACCGATACGTAATTCATTGTCCATCACCAGAAGATGAGGCGCAAAATATCCAATGTCAATAAGGTTTACTTCCGATGGTCTGATATCGGATGTCATATTCACCTCATCCGTGAAGCGGAGGTAGCTTGGCCATCCATGATAATCAAATATAAGGTCGAGGTCAATGTCTGAGTTAGGCGTTTTTGCCAAAAGGCTGTCAGCAACCAGGAACATAGGACTAAGCCTGAAGTTTCCGCTGAATTCATCCAGCACAAATCCGCATCTGTCATAACAACGGAGCTTTTTAACGGCAAAATCAAAGGTATCATTCAGAATATTCAGGTTCTCAAGCTGCAACTCATGGATAAAAATGTCCAGGTTAGCATAATCCATTCCCACTTCCTTCCGTGGTTTAGTCTCATCTATATACCGAAACCTAACCTGACTCAGGTCCAGGCCATTAAGACTTACCTTCCATTTCGTATCCCCGTGTATAGTATCAATCTCCGTGCTCGGATCATCAGATTCAAAATGGTCACGTATGAAGCTGTAGGTAAAGGCAGAATCATTCACATCTTTTATCAGGGCGAAAGAAGCCTCAGAGATTTTAATATCATTTACCTTGAATACCTTTTGGGATTGCTTAAGGCGAAAGCTACTCATATCAATAAAGATATCACCGGCATGGAAGAGTGTATCATTGCGAAGGTCATGAGCAAGCACCCCACTGATATGAAGGTCAAGCCTTGGGGTGATATGCAAGCCATCTATCATGATGGTTGTATTCAGCTGTTTCGACAAATAGGAACTTGCTATCCTGGCCAGGAAGGTTTGCACCATAGGGTTATACGTCATCCACGATAATGAAAAGGGGATGACGATCAACGCCAGCAGGCTGTATAGCAATATACGAATAAGTCTTTTTTTGATACCTTTGTCCTTTAAAATTTCAGCCATATGGGCATCCTGATACTTGGTATAGAATCTTCTTGTGACGACACATCGGCAGCTGTTATTGAGGATACCAAAATCCTTGCCAATGTGGTTGCCGGCCAGGAAGTTCACGAGAAATACGGCGGTGTGGTTCCGGAACTTGCCTCACGGGCTCACCAACAGAATATTGTACCTGTCATTGATCAGGCCCTCAAACAAGCAAATATACAGAAAAATCAACTCGATGCTGTTGCCTTTACGCGTGGCCCGGGCCTGCTTGGTTCCTTGCTGGTAGGCACTTCTTTTGCCAAAGCTTTTGCCCTTGCAAGTGACATCCCCATTATCGAGGTTGATCACCTGAAAGCCCATATCCTTGCTCATTTTATAACTGCAAATCCGAATCAGAAAGTGCCATCCTTCCCATTTATATGCTTAACCGTTTCGGGTGGACATACACAGATCGTGCGGGTTGATGACCCACATACTTTTAGTATCCTTGGACAAACTATCGATGATGCTGCAGGAGAAGCCTTCGATAAGGCAGCCAAGATCATGGGACTCCCCTATCCCGGCGGGCCATATATCGACAAACTGGCCAAAGAGGGTGATCCTTTAGCTTTCCGCTTCCCAAGGCCCCGTATTCCAGATCTGAATTATAGCTTCAGCGGATTAAAAACCTCCTTTCTGTATTTCATCAGGGATGAACTTAAGAAAGATGATGCATTTATAGAGAAGGAAAAAGCCAACCTGGCAGCCTCGATACAGAAGGTTATTATCGATGTCCTGCTCGACAAGCTTTCCAAAGCTGCCGCTTCAACCGGTATCAAAGACGTTGCCCTTGCAGGAGGTGTATCGGCCAACAGCGGGCTGCGAAAGGCCCTGACAGATACAGGCAAAGAAAAGGCTTGGAACATCTTTATTCCTGATTTTGAATATACTACCGATAATGCTGCTATGATCGCCATAGCCGGACATTTTAAATACATCAATAAGGAATTTGCTGCTCAGGACATCACTCCCTATGCCAGGAGCAACTTTTAATGCCATCATTCATGCAAAAAATTAATATGAAGACTGTCACTCTTCCTGCATACCAGGGAAATATCATCAGGGCCCTGCGTAGCCTGGAGATCAAGGAAGCAGAGGTGCCTCAATTGCTGGATCATGAGGTTTTAATAGAGGTCGCCGCAGCGCCTGCTAATCCATCTGATCTGGCTTTCATACAAGGGGGATACAATGTTAAGAAAACCCTCCCTGCCATTCCGGGATTCGAAGGATGCGGACGTATAGTTCAAACAGGCAGCTCAGATTTGGCCGGCGGGCTGCAGGGAAAATTTGTGAGCTTCTTCTCACAATCTGATCGTGGAGGTTCCTGGTCAAGCCACATTCCTGTTTCGGCAAGCGATTGCATAATATTAGATAAGGCAATGCCTCTGGAACAAGCTGCATGCTTCGCAGTGAACCCATTTACAGCATATGCCATGGTTGAACTGGCAGAAAATACCAACAGCAAGGCTATCATCCAAAATGCCGCTGCCGGGCAGGTAGGAAAATTCATTAATATTCTGGCAGATCAGGCAGGCATGAAAGTGATCAATATTGTCAGGAAAGAAGAACAAATTGAGCTGCTCCAAAAATCCGGTTTCACAAATATCCTGTGGTCACAGGATGAGAACTTCCCTGATAAACTTGGCAATCTGGCAAATAGCCTGGAAGCTACAATAGCCTTCGATGCTGTTGGCGGAGAAATGAGTGGCCATATACTCGGGGCCATGCCCGAAGGCAGCACACTCTATCTCTACGGAGCGCTCGCTGGAAGGACATTGTCGGAGATCCCGGCCTCCGATGTGATATTTAAAAAGAAATCGATTAGCGGCTTTAATATGAACGAGTGGAAGGAAGTGTTGAGTAGCGATGACTTTGAGAAGGTATCTCAACAGTTGCAGGAATTATTCCTGGATGGTACATTAAAAACGGATATTCAAGCTAGCTTCCCTCTGGAAGAATATGAAAAAGCCATCATGCAATACATCCGGGCTATGTCGGGCGGAAAAGTGCTTCTTCTTCCCGGGTGACCTGGCAGGTCAGAGACCTGCCAGGTCTCTTATTCCATTATTATAAAGCGCTCCTCTTCTTTGGCCGCTCCAAGGTAACGGCTTCCGCGATTGTAATGATAGTATATATTCGATCTACCTTGATCATCTTCCAGGGTTTGCTTGTCTATGTATTTATTCAACAGGTAGTCAAACGTGTAGCCGGCATATAGGTATCCGGCAAGGGCACCCAGCTTATATATCTGATCAACCATCAGGGTATCTATCTCATACCGGAATTGCACCTCCCCGGTGAAGTAATAGTTTTTGAAAAAACCTTCCATCGCATCTGTCATGTAATGGCTTGCAAAGAACATGGCTTTGTCTTCCTCTTCATTTACGCGACTGATTTCAAACCACGAATTCAGATTGATGGCATTCAGGTCGATGACTTCGTAATAAAGATACTCTCCAAACTGTTCAGACTCTTTAATAGGCATTACATATTCTTCCAGCTCAAGCTGAGCTATATTCACGATAAAGGCATTGGATTTTCCTGACAGAAAAGAAAGCAAGGAATCTTCTTCATACACCTTGAAACCCAGAGCTTCCAATTCCCCAATGTAATTGCTCATGTAATAATCCATAAAAATGGAGTCGTTGATATACTGCAAAAAGAGGCTTTGTACCCAGAGCAATGAGTCCAGGGTCTCCGTGTCGAGCTCATCAGCACTGTCGATTTCCCAATCCTTTAGTGAATTCTTGAAAATGTAATCGGGAGGGATAATAAGTACTGAACGTGTGGAGTCATTTGCAATATATTCCCTGGCGATCTTTCTCTCCATCGAACAGGAGGAGAATACCAATAAGGTGATTACCAGCAATATGATCGGATAATATGTTGATTTTGCTGACAAATAAGTTAGTTGAACTGGTTGAATCAGTTAAATCAGTTGAATC
>JAOZTN010000060.1:7553-17158 GCA_029942245.1 Bacteroidales bacterium
TTTTGCTGACAAATAAGTTAGTTGAACTGGTTGAATCAGTTAAATCAGTTGAATCCTCCTTCGCTGCGCTTCGGCGGACAAGTCAGTTGAATCGGTTAAACCAGGTCCATCTACTGCATACTGCATACTGCCTACTGTCTTATCCCCTGCTCTCGACAACGGCCTTCGCAAGTGACTCCCCGTAATTTTCCGCTGCTTCGAGGTCTTTTTCCCCCGGTGAGAATTTTACAAAAAGACCGTCTTCAAAATAGTTGAGTTTCAAGCTCCTGAGATTGGCTTCAATGATAGTTTTTCCTTCACCGCTCCATCCGTAGGATCCAAACGCACCTGCCAGTTTTTTCTTATCTCTTATTGGGTTGATCACGGCAAACAGTTTATATACCGGCAAGAGAATATTCTGGTTGATAGTAGGGCAACCAACGACTACTGCCGTACTTTTGGCCATAGCAGCATCCAACTCTCCCAGAGGGGTCATCTCAATATCACAGGTTTCCGCAATCATGCCATCAACTTTTCGTACACCGGCAGCAATGCTCTCAGCAATCACACCCGTTTTATGGTATGCTGACACATACGGAATAAATACAACGTTATTCTGTGGCTCTTCGAGGGCTTCTTTTGCATATGCTTCAGAAAGGTCGACCCATTTTTTCCAATTCTGGCGAAGAATAGGCCCATGACCGGTGCAAATGGCTTCTATCTCCAGCGGACGGATCTTATCGATGGCTTTCAGCATGAATTTGCTGAAGGGTTTCAGGATCACATCGAAGTAATACTTGAAAGCTCCGCTGAAGTCGCCCACCAGATCATCATACATGGCTTCTTTACAATAATGTGAACCAAATGAATCGCAGCTAAACAACACTTTGTCTTCCTCAAGGTAGGTATACATAGTATCCGGCCAGTGCAGGTTGGGAGCACTGATAAATTTCAGGGTCTTGTTACCCAGACTAAGGCTTTCGCCATCTTTAACCACCAGGTGTTTGAATCCCGGCTCAAAGATATCGCTGAGGTAACGAATAGCATTCCCGCTTCCTACTACAGTCGCATTCGGTGCGAGTTCAAGTAAGCGCATCAGGTTCCCTGAATGGTCAGGTTCTGTATGATTGAATATGATATATTCGATCTCTGCAGGATCGGTAAGGCTGCGGATCTTCTCTATATATGTTTCCCAGAATTTCTCTTTCGTAGTTTCTATTACGGCCTTTTTTTCGGCATCAATAAAATAGGAGTTATAGGTAGTACCAAACTCCGTTTCCATTACCACATCGAAAGTCACAATATCATGATCCAACACCCCGATCCAGTGTACATCCTTCGTTACCTCCAATACTTTATGATCAGTATTTTCCATATTTTAATTTCTTAAACGCTAAAGTTCTAATTTGATTTGTCCATCGTCATCCTCCTTTTCAGGGGTTTCCGCACTTGCTTCCGGGGCCTTCTTTTTTGTTTTCTTTGCAGGCGGCTCCGGTTTTTGAGGCTCTGCTGAGGCTATTTCCTCTTTCTCTTGACTAGGTTCTTCCGGCAATTCATAACGCAAAGGGGTCAGGAATTTTACACTTTTGATGACATTTGTTGATAAGCGTTTCCCCTTGGCCTTAAAGCTCTTAAGCCCGATAAAGTCCTCGGTTTCAAGCTTCAGGTTGTCAATGGGCTTTCCATTGGCTTTCTCGTCGAATTTCACTTGCAGTACAGGACGATAGTCGAGACTGTAAGCCAGCATCTTCGAATCCTGGTGATCACCGATAAACCTGAGTTTGCGCTCACTCTTGTCGAAATGGAAGCGCTTGATATATACATACTTCTGCGCTGCATCCCAAAATACGACTGTCATGATCTTTCTCGCATCAAACTTTTCGATCAGGATCATATCTTCTTCGAAATGTGTGGAGAGGTCGAAATTATAATGCCTGTAAAATGCAGAAGAGGTGATAGTAAGTATCCTGTCTTCACCCATAAAGGCGCCCAGGTAGGTACCTCTTTCAGCCACATTGAGCCTTTTCACTGTATCATCAAACCATATCTCCCTGGCTCCCAGCGTAGATACACCTTCTTCTTTTTTCACAAAACTCTTTACAGGGCGTTTGCTGAGAATGTTTCCGTAGGAACCCCTCCCCTTGATAGCAAGGCTACTAAAATCATATTCGAAAGAAGTATTCTTAAGTTTGGGGTTAGGCCTCAGGTTAACCCTGATCACTTCGGCCTCACCATTGGGGTTGGCGCTGAAATAATGAACTTTTGATCCTGTTGTGCCCCTGGTAAGGGAATATTCCCTGTCCCTTGTGATCCCCATCACCGGGAACCTTTTCACCATGAAATTGCCCTGCTTGCCATCGCGATAAACCATGTTATAAATGGTACGATCATCGCCACGTTTAAAAACATCGATGTGGATCACTTCTTTTCCGACAAATATTTTTGACGCAACCTTGGTTACAATGCATGTGCCATCAGCCCTGATTATGATCAGATCATCGATATCGGAGCAATCGCAGATATACTCATGTTTCCTGAGTGAGGTACCTGCAAATCCCTCTTCCCTGTCGAGATATAATTTCTGGTTGGAAGCAACAACTGCGGTGGCCTGTATGGTATCAAAGTTCCGGATCTCAGTCTTACGTTCCCTGCCCTTTCCATATTTCTTTTTAATCTGCCTGAAGTAGTTGATGCTATAGTCGATCAGGTGCTCAAGGTGATTTTCAACCTCTTCAAGTCCCTCTTCAATTGACCGAATTAACTCGTCAGCTTTCAGGGAGTTATGCTTCGATATTCGCTTGATCTTAATTTCAGTCAGACGGATTATGTCGTCACGAGTAATCTCCCTGTTTAACCTTTCCTTAAAAGGATCAAGTCCTTTGTCGATGGTGGTAATGACAGACTCCCAGGTCTTGCAGTTTTCTATTTTCCGGTAGATACGTTCTTCAATAAAAATCTTTTCCAGGGAGGATAAATGCCATTGAGATTCCAGTTCCGATTTGCGAATGAGCAATTCACTTCGCAGCAACTCCACGGTGTTCTGTGTAGATGTATCCAGGATATAATTAACTGAAAGGAAGCGCGGTTTATCATCATCAATCACGCATGAGTTGGGAGAGATGGACACTTCACAATTCGTGAAAGCATAGAGTGCATCTATGGTTTGATCCGGCGATACATTCGCTGCCAGATGGATGAGTATCTCAACATGCTGGGCTGTGTTGTCGTCGATCTTTTTGATTTTGATCTTTCCTTTGTCATTTGCAGCCAGTATAGAATCGATCAGGCTGCCGGTAGTCGTTCCAAATGGCACCTCTGTTATGGAAAGCGTCTTTTTGTCGACCTGGTTGATTCTGGCCCTTACGCGTACCTTGCCACCTCTTAAGCCTTCGTTATAACGTGAAAAGTCGGCCAATCCACCTGTCGGGAAGTCCGGTACCAGGTCAAATGGTTTATTCTTGAGAATGTTAATGGTAGCATCTATCAGCTCATTGAAGTTATGAGGTAATATTTTCGATGCCAGTCCTACTGCAATGCCTTCCACCCCCTGGGCCAATAAAAGGGGAAATTTGACCGGCAGGGTAAAGGGTTCCTTATTTCTGCCATCGTATGACAGCTTCCAGTTGGTTGTTTTGGGATTGAATACCACTTCCAGTGCAAACTTCGATAGCCGGGCCTCAATATACCTTGGGGCTGCAGCAGAATCGCCGGTAAGGATGTTCCCCCAGTTTCCCTGTGTCTCCACCAGCAGGTCTTTCTGTCCCAGCTGAACCAGGGCATCTCCTATGGAGGCATCTCCATGCGGATGGTATTTCATGGTATGGCCAATGATATTAGCCACCTTATTAAAGCGGCCATCGTCCATATCCTTCATGGCATGGAGAATGCGACGCTGAACAGGTTTCAGTCCATCGAGGATATTCGGAACAGCCCTTTCCAGTATCACATATGAAGCATAGTCGAGAAACCAGTTCTCATACATGCCTGATAGCTGTATCGTATGATATTCGCTGTTTTTATCGTCTATTTCTTCCTCTAAACCTTCTTCAGCAACATCTGTTTCCTCTTCAGGAACTTCAGTTTCTGCAGGATCCGGCTTTACATCTTCCGGCATAGGCTTATCTTCTTCTATCTTCTTGGCCATTAATGTAGATTATTTTACCAGCTGAGATATCTCACGAAACTGATCCGTTCCTGAATATTTCAGTAATTCAAATAAAATAGATTCATAAGTAGTTATGATCGCTCCTGACTGACGCATCCTTTCTATCGCGATCTTCTTGTCGTTTGGATTACGTGAGCCTATGCAATCTTCCACTACAACGGGGATATACCCCTGTCCTATCAGGTCGTTCACCGTTTGCATCACACAAACATGCGCTTCAATACCGGTCACAACAACATACATTTTCGATGCAAGGGCAAGGTCTTCATTGAAACGGGGCTCATCGCAACAGCTGAAGGCTGTCTTCTCAATATGTTTATACTCACCCAGTGCTTCTGCCAGTTCAGGAATAGTTTCGCCAAGCCCTTTGGTATACTGTTGAGTTACAACGATAGGAATATGCAATACACGCAGTCCCTTGATCAGGATGGTGTTGTTCTTTGTAAGGGTATCCGCATCTTGAATAACAGGATACAAGCGGCTCTGAATATCGATCACAACTCCTATGGTATTTTCCTTCTTTATGCGCATAACTGATGAGTTTATACAAAAGTCATAAAGATTCAGGAAATAAAGTAGTGAAATCGGATGTTTTTATTAACATTCAGAAGTTCAGAAGCCCAATATCGGCAGGGCTTCTCATCATTTTCGGAACAGCCGGAGCAAGAGTATCTCGAGCAGGATAAAAAACAGGGCCAGCCAGATAAAAGTCTTCCACAGGTCCTTTCCCTGGCTTAGCTCACTTATGGTGCTGGAAACGTGCTCAGTAGCGGAATCAACAAGCAGGATATTCCCGTAGCCCAGATCGGCAAGCATTTCTTTCAGTTCTTCATAAGGATAGATGGAAGGGTCGGATTCCATACGGTTATAGTTAAAAGAAAAGCCAGCAATAGTTTCGCCCGATACAGATAATTTGTAATGGCCTGCATGAGCGATGCGATCAAAAACCAATAATTCAATTTCTTCTCCACTACTATGAAAGGCGGGAATAAATTCATATTCTGAGCCTGACAAACGAACGATCATCTGATTCTCGGCAGGAATCATATCCAAACCTGTCCCAATCACTCGATCTTCACCCATAACATAATAGATATTGTCATGAGGCCGGCTCAACATGGCCATGCGGTAGATGATAGGAACCCAAATGGCATGTCTGACGAGATTACCATAATCATCGCCAAGGGGGGCGGTCAAAAGGTACACCTTTCCTTTTCCGTGATTGCTGAGAAGAAGGTAAGGATCACCATTCTGAAGATGCATAATGGTTTCCAGGTAATTGACGCCGCTTTGCCTGAATGGGTAATGACCATTTACCTCAGGTAGATCGAGATTTTCCGGAATCTCTTCAAAAACTCCGAAAAATAGTTCGTGCCTTGCATTCAGTTCCGTAATCATGAGCCTGCTGGTATCGTAGGGCATTATCCTTCCCAGCTTTAGCTTGAACAAAAGTTTATTATAAGTATCGATCCCGGCATCTTCACCCGGAATCATGAAAAGGCTTCCTCCGGAGGATATAAACTTCTCCAATTCATTGCTTAAGCCTGAAGACAGGCTACTAATGTTATCCAGGACTATCAGATCTGTTTCAGCAAAACTGCTATAATCTAATTTACTGATCTCATAGGGCTTATATTCGAATACCGAATCATTGGCCAGTAAGCTTGAAAAATAATATCCGGGATCTGATTCACTGATAATTTGTACAGGAATCCTGTCTTTCACGGTCCAGTTTATATAAAAATGATCATCCCAGGTGATAGGATAGTCCTCTATCATCACTTCAGCAAATTGCAGTCCGGCTGCATTATTAGTAAATGGCAACTGCAGGGTAGTTTTCCCCCCGGCAGGGGCATCAAATGTGCCAAGTGCACGCTGTATACCATTGATCATCAACCTGACAGGGACCTTCTCAAGATCAAGTGCGGATAAATTTACCAGGCTAACATATAGGCTTTGGTGCTGTAATATGTGATTATAAGGGCTATCGAACCAGCAGCTGTCGATATAAATATTACCATAGGCCTCATCGATCAACGGAATATAAAAAAGCATGTTCACGGTATCGGGTTCCGATATACCGGAAGCAAAAAATGTTTTTTGAAAATCCGAAATGAAATACTGATGCACCATGGCTTCCTGAGCAGGGATCTCTGCTTCCTGCATACGTTCATAAACTTCCGTTATTGATCGAAATGCAGGACTGATCTCCACTTCCGCCAGCAAGGTGTTGAACTCATCCCGATTATAATAGCGCTGATGCTTCCCCAGAAAATCATTGGTCATTAGCTGAAACCTATCTGATGACCCATATGCATCAAGCACTTCGTTGGCTTTGGCTCTGGCCACATCCAGTAAACTACTTCCGTTGGAAGCTGCCTGCATGCTCATCGAATTGTCCACGTATATGCTCACATATCGTTCCGCGGCATTTTGTTGCCCTTCCGGTCCGGGAATATATGGCCTTGCAAAAGCAAGCACTATAAAGGTGATGGCCAGGATCCTGCTGATCAGGATGAGCAGATGACGGAGCCTGTGCTGCTTCCGGGTCTCATTCTTGATACTTTTCAGAAACTTCAGGTTGGTAAAATACAACTTCTTATACCGCCTGAAATTAAACAGGTGAATGATAATTGGAATACTGATGGCCAACAATCCAAAAAGCCAGTATGGGTGCAGGAATTCCATGAAGATCACATTTTCACAGCTACATCAGGGACGTTCAGTTCCAGGGGTGATTTCACTTTAACTTTCAGCAAAGCAATGTCCACAACATCAATCATATTATCAAGATAGTGGAATTTAAGGCCGGAAATATAATCTTCGCGAATATCTTCGATATCTTTCAGGTTTTCCTTCGATAAAAGAATATCGGTGATCTTTGCCCGCTTGGCTGCCAGTATCTTCTCTTTTATACCACCTACAGGCAATACTTTCCCTCTCAGGGTGATCTCGCCGGTCATTGCCAGTTTTGAACGCACTTTGCGTTGTGTAAATGCCGATGCCAGTGCCGTGAACATGGTGATTCCGGCCGATGGGCCATCTTTAGGTGTAGCACCTTCCGGTACATGGATGTGTACGTTCCATTTACCGAAAACATCATCATTGATACCCAGCATGGAGGCATGTGCTTTGAGGTATTCATATGCCAGCGTAGCTGATTCCTTCATCACATCGCCCAGGTTACCTGTTAGCGTTAGTGTGCCTTTGCCCCTGCTGAGACTGACCTCAATAAAGAGTATCTCTCCACCTACTGCAGTCCATGCCAGTCCGGTTACTACACCGGCCACCTGGTTGCTCAGCACACGATCGCGCTGGAACTTCACAGGGCCAAGGAATTTCCTTATGTCTTCAGGAAGAACCTTTTTGTTATATTTCTCATTCATCGCAATGAACTTAACATTGCTTCTTATGACTTTGGCAAGCGATTTCTCGAGCGAGCGAACCCCCGCTTCACGTGTATAGTCCGAGATGATCTTGCGGATGATGTCCTTTGGGAACCTCATCTGATTCTTTTTCACGCCATGCTCATCCAGTTGCCGTGGAAGCAGATGGCGCCGTGCAATTTCTACCTTTTCTTCCAGCAAGTAACCACTCAGGTCGATTACCTCCATCCTGTCGCGAAGTGCCGGATGTACCGTATTCAACGTATTTGCTGTTGCGATGAACATTACCTTGGAAAGATCATAATTCACTTCCAGGTAATTATCGTGAAACTCTATATTTTGTTCAGGATCAAGAATCTCCAGCAAAGCAGCCTGTGGGTCACCCTGAATGGTGTTTCCGCTCACCTTGTCGATCTCATCGAGAACAAACACAGGATTCGAGGATTTGGCTTTTTTCAGGTTCTGGATGATCCTGCCCGGCATGGCACCTATATAAGTTTTCCTGTGTCCTCGCAATTCTGCTTCATCCCTCACACCGCCTAACGACATACGAATATATTTCCTGCCAAGTGAACGTGCAACAGATTTCCCAAGTGATGTCTTTCCAACCCCAGGAGGTCCTACCAGGCATAGAATAGGTGCTTTGTGGTCTTTTTTAAGTTTGATCACCGCCAGGTGCTCGATGATCCTTTCCTTGATCTTTTGGAGTCCGTAATGATCCTCATCAAGAATACGCTGGGCATTGTTCAAATCCAGGTTGTCTTCAGTGAACTCATTCCAGGGCAGTTCTACCAGCATCTCGAGGTAGTTTACCTGTATAGAGTACTCAGCTGCCTGCGGATTCATCCTCTGCAGCTTTCTGAGCTCGCTTTCGAAGATATCTGCCACCTCTTTCGACCACTTTTTATGAGATGCTATTTCTTTCATCTCATTGATCTCTTGCTCATAAGGGCTTCCACCAAGTTCTTCCTGAATGGTCTTCAGCTGCTGGTTAAGCAGGAAATCCCGCTGCTGCTTGTCCAGGTCGGTCTTTACCTTATCCTGGATCTGATTTTTCAATTCGAGCACCTGCATCTCCCTGCTAAGTGCCTTGAGAACTTCATTGGCACGCTCAACCAAATCCGATATTTCGAGGAGTTTCTGTTTTTCCCTCATCTCTATATTCAGGTTCGATGAAGCAAAATTGACCAGGAAGACAGGGCTTTCAATGTTTTTGATCGCAAAGGCTGCGTCGGAAGGAATATTGGGCGACATTTTGATGATCTGCATGGCCATATCCTTCACCGTGGATATCAAAGCCTTAAAGCTTTTATCTTCTTTGTCTATCTCATGTTCGAGCGTTTCGAAGGGAGCCACTTTAGCCTTGAAATAAGGATCCGTTTGATGTAGCTCTATCATCCTGAAGCGCTTCTTTCCCTGTATAATGGCCGTGGTGCTGCCATCGGGCATCTGCAATATCTTCATGATCTGGGCAACTGTACCTACATTAAACAGGTCTTCCGCTCCGGGATCTTCAACTTCAATATCACGCTGTGAAAGTACACCTATAGTCTTATCACCGGCGTAGGTATCTTTTATGAGTTTGATGGACTTGTCCCTGCCAACAGTGATTGGGATTACCACACCGGGAAAAAGCACGTTATTCCTTAAGGGGAGTATGGGGAGTTCATCAGGGATCTTTTCGGTATGCATCAATGCTTCATCCTCGTTGGAAAGCAATGGGATAAGTTCTGTATCGCCGTCGAGAAGATCTGAGAATTCGAGTAAATTCTTGTCAGTAAAGTTATCCATGTATGGTCAAAGTGTCAGTATGTCAGTAAAAGTAGTCCTGTTAGACAATTTAAATATTATACTGAAATACGTATTGTTTGTTACATAATAGGCACTTACAAATGCCGTAATATTTCACAATGTTTCAATATGGGAATTTAGTCAAGAAGTGTGCCAATTGAAGTACTTAGAGTAATTAAAGTACTTAGAGTATTTAGAGTACTTAGAGTATTTAAAGTATTTAGAGTATTTAAAGTATTTAGAGTACTTAAAGTATTTAGAGTACTTGAGTTTTATGACAAAAC
>JAOZTN010000061.1:0-17134 GCA_029942245.1 Bacteroidales bacterium
AAGTATGAGGATGAATTAATTTATGCCATTAGAAAGAATAAATGAGAAGCATTTACCGACCGGCCTCATGAACTTTTGGTACTTTTCCATCAAGGGAAAAGTACATAGAAAAACCTAAATAAGGTACTGCCAACCGCTAACCCATCCCTCGTCGTTACACTCCTCGGAATGACAATTTTTATTTACTGACCTTATAATGGTATCTACCCGGGCGCAATCATAGGAAGACCGAACAACGAGGAACGAAGAACGAATATGACATCTCAAATACAGAATACAGAATTGTAAATTTCTTCTCCCCGGGTGCAAGGTGCAGGGATACATCAAATAAATGCGGAGCATTTACCGACCGGCCTCATGAACTTTTGGTGCTTTTCCATCAAGGGAAAAGTACAGAGAAAAACCTAAATGAGGTACTGCCAACCGCTAACCCATCCCTCGTCGCCCTTCGACTTCGCTCAGGACTCCTCTGCATGACATTTTTTTTCAACTGTCGTAATACGTAATACCTTGTACTTTGTACAAAGAAAAAGCGGCTCATCAGAGCCGCTTTTTCTATTTTACTTTATCAACAATGGCTTTAAAAGCCTCCGGATTGTTCATGGCCAAATCGGCCAGCACTTTCCTGTTGATATCGATTTCCTTTTCATGGAGTTTACCCATAAATACAGAATATGACATTCCATACTGACGGGCGGCGGCGTTGATCCTCTGGATCCACAGTGCCCTGAAATTTCTCTTCTTGTTCCTTCTGTCACGGTACGCATATGACAATCCTTTCTCGTATGCATTTTTCGATACCGTCCAGACATTCTTACGCCTCCCAAACTGGCCTTTGGTCGCTTTCATGACCTTTTTCCTTCTGGCCCGGGCGGCTACTACGTTTACTGATCTTGGCATTTTAATTTACATTTTTGCGTGGGCGCCCTGTGACAAACAGGAACTTTGTGGCCCTTTGCAGTTAAACATTGTTTTACTTTCGAAGCATTGCGCGCACATTCTTCTCATCAGCAGGGTCAACAATCGTGTCATGTGTCAGATTGCGTTTCTGCTTCTTTGTTTTCTTAGTCAGAATGTGACTTTTGAACGCATGCTTTCTCTTAATTTTACCAGTGCCCGTTAAGGTAAACCTTTTCTTAGCGCTGGATTTCGTCTTCATTTTTGGCATTACTATATAAATTATATATGATGATTTATTTTTTCGGAGCAATGATCATGATCATCCTCTTCCCTTCAAGCTTTGGCAGACGTTCCACCTTACCATATTCTTCCAGTTCCTGGGCAAACTTAAGGAGGACAACCTCCCCTTTTTCTTTGTAGATGATCATCCTTCCCTTGAAGAAAACATCTACTTTCACCTTCGCACCGTCCTCGAGGAACTTGATGGCATGTTTCAGCTTAAAGTTGAAATCATGGTCATCGATATTAGGTCCCAGCCTGATCTCTTTCACAACAACCTTGGCGGTTTTGGCCTTGGTCTCTTTTGCTTTCTTTTTCCTCTCGTACAGGAACTTCTTATAATCTACAATCTTACATACCGGTGGACTGGCTTTGGGAGATATCTCCACCAGGTCGAGGCCTTGCTGATCAGCCAGTTCAATAGCATCTTTAATATTAAAAATGCCCGGTTCAATGTTATCGCCGACCACCCTCACAACGGGAGATTTGATATCCTGGTTGATGTTGTGTTCGTTTCCGATTCTCCGCAGAGGCCTTCTAAACCTTCCTCCCCGGTAATTTGTCTTTGCGATAATTAAGTCTCCTATATTAGTTCTTACTAAATTTTTATATCGAGAAGCCGGTCGATCTCTTCATTGACCATTTTCGCGAACTCTTCTACGGTGAATGTTCCAATGTCGCCTTCACCCTGCTTTCTCACTGACACAGTACCTTCGTTTTCTTCCTTTTCCCCTACAATCAACATGTACGGGATTTTTTTTAATTCAGCATCACGAATCTTACGGCCTGTTTTTTCACTCCTCTCGTCAACGAGGGCGCGAATTTCGGAATTATTTAGCAAATTTAAAACTTTTTCTGCATAATTCTGATATTTTTCACTGATTGGCAGCACGATAGCCTGATCAGGAGTCAACCATAAGGGGAACCTTCCTGCACAATGTTCCAGCAGGACAGCCACAAACCGTTCCATCGATCCGAAGGGTGCGCGATGTATCATCACGGGCCTGTGCTTATTATTATCCGCACCAACATACTCCAGTTCAAAACGTTCCGGCAGGTTATAATCTACCTGGATGGTACCCAGCTGCCATTTACGTCCGATGGCATCCTTCACCATGAAGTCCATCTTAGGGCCGTAGAAAGCTGCTTCTCCGTATTCGATCACGGTATCCAGCCCACATTCCTCAGCCACTTCAAGAATAGCTTTCTCAGCTTTTTCCCAGTTCTCATCACTCCCTATATACTTTTCATTGTCGTTAGGGTCGCGAAGCGATATCTGTGTTGTAAAATCAGTAAAATCAAGTGCCTTGAAGATGATCATCACAATGTCCATTACCCCTTTAAACTCATCTTTGAGCTGGTCGGGAGTACAGAAAATATGTGCATCATCCTGGGTAAATCCCCTGACCCTTGTCAGGCCGTGAAGCTCACCGCTCTGCTCATAACGATATACTGTACCAAATTCTGCGATCCTGTAAGGCAGATCCCTGTACGACTTGGGAATGCTGTTATAGATCTCGCAGTGGTGAGGGCAGTTCATAGGCTTCAGGAAAAACTCCTCCCCTTCGATGGGAGTAGTGATCGGATGGAATGAATCCTGTCCGTACTTATCGTAATGTCCTGATGTCTTGTAAAGTTCAACTTTTCCAATATGCGGAGTGATCACCTGCTGGTAACCCATCTTCTTCTGTACATTCTTCAGGAAGCTTTCCAGCCTTTCCCTGAGTTCAGCACCCTTGGGAAGCCAGAGTGGCAATCCCTGTCCTACTTTCTGAGAGAAAGTAAATATCTCCAGTTCGGCACCCAGCTTGCGGTGGTCGCGTTTCTTTGCTTCTTCAAGCATTTCAAGGTATTCAGTGAGTTCCTTTTGTTTTGGGAAGGTAATGCCATAGATCCTGGTTACCATCGGACGCTTCTCATCGCCTCTCCAGTATGCACCGGCGATCGCCAGAAGTTTCACAGCCTTGATCACCCCGGTATTCGGTAGGTGCGGTCCGCGGCACAGGTCGGTAAAGCTGCCTGATTCATAAAATGTGATCACACCGTCTTCCAGTTCATCGATAAGCTCAAGCTTATATTCATCACCTTTTTCGGTGAAATATTTGATGGCATCAGCTTTGCTCACCTCTTTGCGGTTAAAGGTTTGCTTTTCCCTTGCCAGGGTCAATGTGCGTTCTTCAATTTTTTTAAAGTCTGCATCGGAGACCTGATATTCGCCAAAGTCAATATCGTAATAAAAGCCATTTTCAATATCAGGCCCTATACCAAACTTCACTCCCGGATATAGCTGTTCAATGGCTTCTGCCATCAGGTGTGCAGAAGAATGCCACATGGTGGCTTTTCCTTCATCATCATTCCATGTAAGCAGGCTGAGCGTTGCATCTTCGTTAATAGGCCTGGTGGCATCAATAACTTCTCCGTTTACCTTGGCCGACAGCACATTGCGTGCCAGGCCTTCACTAATGCTCATGGCAATATCCATGGAAGTGCTACCTTTTTCAACTTGCCTTACAGAATTATCCGGCAGGGTTATATTTATCATAATTTATTTGCTCAAAAATTGGCTGCAAATATAGAAAAATTATACGTAGTCGCAACACGAAAGCACCTCACCTCCTTAACCCCCTACCCCCTTTTCCCCCTCTCCTCGAGGAGAGGGGGCCAGGGGGTGAGGTGATCTATAATATTAAGACCTCGGTCCTCCGATTCTCTGCCCTGCCTTCCTCCGTATCATTATCTGATACAGGTTCTGACTTACCAAAGCCCTTGAACTGTAGCCGTTCGGGAAGTATGCCTGCTTCGATAAGGAATGAATATACCGCACCTGCCCTGTTTTCAGAAAGGTTCTGGTTGTAATCCTCTGATCCCACCGCATCGGTATGGCCGCATATCATGATACGGATATCCGGATTCTTCTCAAGAAAATCTTCGAGCTTCAGCAGCTCTACCCTGGAAAGCTCATTAAGGTTGTATTTATCGGTTTCGAAGAAGATATTGTTAAGCACAAAAGAGTAGCCTGCTTTTACCGGCTGAAGGTATACGTCCATCTCCACCGACTCTGCCGGCATATCGGTAAGCTTCATATTGAAGTTTTCAGAATAGAACAGATAAGCTGTCTTGGAAATGTTCAGGGCATAATTTTTTCCTCCCGGCAGGGCAGCCACGTAATGCCCGCTACCCGGATCGGAGGCACATCTCACTGTTACATCACCCGACTCAAGGTCGATAAGTAGTATCTCTGCACTGAGTGCTTCTTTGGTGTCTGCATCATAAACATGCCCTTCCAGGTAGCTAACAGGCATAGGTGCATGGACCTGTGGCAAATCGAAGCGATAAATATCATAACCACCATACCCTGCGTCCTGCCTCGACGACAGATAGGCTGCTTTACCATTCGTAGCCACCACGATATTGATCTCATTATATGATGTATTAATGGGATACCCCAGGTTCTCCGGCGAGCCCCATTTTCCGCTGCTGTCCATACGGCTGATAAAGAGATCAAAGCCTCCCATACCTGTATGTCCTTTCGAAGAGAAGTACATTGTCTTCCCGTCAGGGTGGATAAAGGGAGCCATCTCCTCTTCGGTGGTATTGATCTCAGGGCCTGCATTCAGCGGTTTTGTCCAGCCCGTATCCTGCACAAAAGTAGAATACCAGACATCAGATCCTCCTATCGTTCCTCTTCTTGCAGATACAAAGTAGAGGGTTTTCCCATCGGCCGAAAAGCACGGTTGTGAATCCCAGTTCGCGGTATTGATCATGGGTCCGAGGTTCTGAGGCTTGCTCCAGCCCTCGCCCCTCTTACCACAAACGTAGAGGTCGCAACTGCCAATGCCGCCAATAGCACCACAGGAGGTAAAGAAAAGGAAGCGGGCATCCGGCGAAAGGCTCATGGCGCCAATGTTCCCCAGGTCATGAAGTGCAGGTAATGTTCTGCCCGCATCAACCCATCCGGAATCTGTTTTTACTGCCATTACAAAGCCTTCCATATAGAAGCCTTCAATCATAGTATCAGGCTGCATCAGGGTGTAAACAAGCTTGTTGTCATCCAGTGTAATTGAATTCACATACTCATCATGTTCGGAATTGACATTAGCACCCAGGTTTTCCGGCTCAAAAGGCACAGGATGTGCAAGTGCATACTGCCTGAACCTTGATATTTTAAGCATTTCTTCTGCGTAGCCTTGCAAATCTTTCCGAATACCCGGCAGGGATAAAAATGTTTCAAGCTGACCTATTGTTTCAGCATACTCTTCTTGCTCGAAATATACCCTTCCAATCAGGTAATACAGCCTTGGTTCATGCAGGGAATCGATCTCAATGGCCTTTTGATAACTGTTGATAGACGCATCAAATTTATCCTGATCAAAATATAAATCACCCAGCAGAATATGAGGTTCAGGATATGCGGGATCTATTTCGACTGCTTTGTGGAGGCCGCTCTCAGCTTTAACAAAATCTGACGACCGCCAGTAGAACAACGCCTCATCAAAGGCTTTTTTTGCCCTGGGCTTGGGTTCATAGGATGACTCCTGTGCCACCGATGCCATCATAAAAAGCATCAGCATACTACTGATCCATATTTTCAATAAGGCAGTACGCATCTATTAGTTTGATTAAGGGATATGCATGTACTTATGGCTCTGAAGCGAGATCTGCCACTGTGGGTTTTCCAGGATAAAATCAACTATCTTAGGTATCATCTCTTTGCTTTTGCTCCATTCGGGCTGCAGGTAAAGTATACAATCAGGGTTTACCCTTGGCTCCTGCCCGGCAGCCCATGCAAAATCCTCATCTTCACTGATAATAACTTTAAGTTCGTCTGCTTTAGTATAAACAGACTCCTGCGGAGGGATCTTTTTCTTGGGTGAAAGGCATATCCAGTCGAAGGTTCCACTCAGCTCGTATGCCCCGGAAGTTTCCAGAAATATGCATACTCCTTTTTCCTGCAAACCCTCGCACAAATACTCCAGGTTGTACAATCCGGGTTCTCCTCCTGTAAGCACCACCGCTTTACCAGGAAAGCTGGCAGCTCTGTCAACAATGGCATCCACTTCAGTCAGAGGATGGATCTTTGCATTCCATGATTCCTTTACATCGCACCAGTGGCATCCAACATCACAGCCTCCAATGCGGATGAAATATGCTGCCTGACCGGTATTATAGCCTTCGCCCTGGAGACTGTAGAATTCTTCCATAACGGGGAGAAGTTTGCCCTGCTCCAGAAGTATTTCCTTTTCTTTATCCAATATAATTCTGTTTAACGGATGATGAGCATCTCATTCGCATACATATCTTCTGAAAAGATATGCAATAAATACATACCGGCTGTGATTTCAGGAATGCTGACAGTGAAGGTATGCTTATTATTCCCGACAGTTGCTTTGTATTCCCTGCTGAGAACAACCTTTCCGGATGAATCGTAAATCTTGACCTGGTAAGAATCCTTTTTTGGATTATAAATATCTATCGTCAGCGGTCCTTCATCCACAGGATTTGGGTGCACTGCAACCTCCAGTTTCATGTGGTTTTCCTGAAGATATACCATAGTCGTATCTGTCCAGGTGGCTGTACTGAAAGTGAACAGTTTCTGATTAAACAGGGACTTCTCACAGGAGAGGAATGCATTGTACCCTTCTGAAAAACAGACTCCCTCAGTCTGGGCACCGAAAATGCCCGGCATTTGTATCAATCGCTTGTTGCCTGAGAAAAATGAGTATTCGTGGTAGTCGAACAGTAGGAACAGTAAGGGCATATAGTTTCTATAGCCACTTAAAATTATCTGGCCCAGCTCATCTGAAAAAGCTGCACCCGTTACCAGTCCGGTTGTATTCAGAGTGTCTAAGGGTAATATGCTATAGTTTCCGGGTTCAGAAGACATAGAATAAAGCCTCGATGTCTCACTCACCCAGTTCTTGGTGAAGAGATAGATATTCCCTTCAACACAGATCATGGCTTCACAATCATATTCGTTGTTATCAGGCTTGGGTGTAAAATCTTCCTGATCAGCATATGAATATGAAATTACCTCAGCAGAAACATCTGCATTACCGGTGGATGGAATATCAGCTTTGGCGATCCTGTAGATCACCAGGTCTTTTCGGGTTCCGCTATTGTTACCAAAATCGCCCACATAGATATGATCCTCATCCTGGGCTATGTCTTCCCAATCTACATTATTCCCATTTGAAATGGTGATCTCCTGTATGATGATACCATCGATGGTATCCACTTTATAGATCTTAGGATCTCCCCCACTATCATTGAAAGTCCAAATTCCATCCGCCCAGAATATCAGGCCAGAGGTTTCCTCCAGGGCCTCCGGAAGTTCAAGGTGCTGCATTGGAATAAAAAAGGTTTCCTCATAAATGCATGAGCCATCGTTCCAGCTTGCGTTGCTGTTATAATTCAAGGCATATGGGTCCGTACAGCCTTCGATTTGCCCTGACACAGGAGACGCCAATAAAAAAATTATTGTGGTAAAGAATAATTGTAATGTGCGGGAAGAATGCAATATCCTATCCATATATTTCTTTCTTATGTGCCTTCAATGTGTTCTGTAGCAAGCAGGTGATAGTCATGGGGCCGACACCACCGGGCACCGGGGTGATATAGCTGCATTTCTTTGATACTTCGTCAAACTTCACATCACCTTTCAGTTTAAAGCCGGATTTAGTCTTTTCTGAAGGGACACGGTGTATACCCACATCGATCACCACTGCACCTTGCTTCACCATATCGGCAGTTACAAAACCCTCCTGACCGATAGCTGCGATCAGGATATCTGCACTTGCCGCGATCTTTTCAATATCCTTCGTACGGCTGTGACAAATGGTTACCGTGCAATTCCCGGGATTTGCTTTCCTCGACAGTAAAATGCTTACGGGTGTACCGACTATATTGCTCCTGCCAAGAACCACACAATGCTTCCCTTCGGTCTCAATCTTTGATCTTTCCAGCAATTGAACTATACCATAGGGCGTTGCCGGCAGGTAAGCCGGCAGGCCTGAGACCATACGGCCAAGGTTCATAGGGTGGAAACCATCAACATCTTTTGAAGGGTCGATGCGTTGAAGCACCTGTTCCTCAGAAATATGTTCCGGCAGCGGAAGTTGCACGATGAAGCCATCGACCTCGGGATCCTTGTTCAGGAAGTCGATCAGCTCGAGTAATTCATTTTCGGATGTATTTTCAGGCAGCTTATAAACCGATGATGTAATTCCAACTGATTTGCAAGCCTTCTCTTTCCCTGTTACGTATGTCTGGCTGGCCGGATCTTCACCAAGGATGACAGCTGCCAGATGTGGTGCCCTGTCTTCATCGTCGATCATCTGTGCGACCTCTGTCCTGATCTCCATGCGGATTTTTTCCGCGATCTTCTTTCCGTCGATTAATTTCATATAAACTGCTGAAATTTATAGATTTAGCGTTTCATGCCGGGCTGGCCTTTCATATTCTTCATCATCTGCATCATATTTCTTCCGCCCCCTTTGGTCATCATCCGCATCATCTTGCTTGTTTCCTCAAACTGTTTGATCAGGCGGTTCACATCCTGTATATCGGATCCACTGCCAATAGCAATCCTCCTGCGTCTGCTTCCATTCATTACCTTGGGGTTTTCCCGCTCTTCATGCGTCATGGAATGAATGATCGCCTCAATACCTTTGAAAGCATCATCATCGACATCCATGTTACGCATGGCTTTGCCCATACCCGGGATCATCCCCATCAGATCTTTAATGTTTCCCATCTTCTTGATCTGCTTGATCTGTGAAAGGAAGTCATTGAAGTTAAATTCATTTCGCGCGATCTTCTTCTGAAGCTTCTGCGCTTCTTTCTCATCGAACTGATCCTGTGCACGTTCTACCAGGCTGATCACATCACCCATGCCAAGGATCCTGTCGGCCATACGGTCAGGGTGAAATACATCAATCGCCTCGATCTTCTCGCCAATACCAATAAACTTGATCGGTTTGTTCACCACTGCTTTGATAGTCAGGGCGGCACCACCACGGGTATCACCATCTAACTTGGTAAGAACGACACCCTCAAAATCAAGCTGATCGTTAAAGGCCTTGGCAGTATTTACTGCATCCTGGCCGGTCATGGAGTCAACCACGAAAAGTGTTTCCTGGGGCTTGACCTGCTTTTTGATGGAAGATATTTCTTTCATCATCTTCTCATCGATGGCCAGGCGACCGGCAGTATCAATGATCACCACATTATTTCCATTACTCCTGGCATGGGAAATGGAGTTTGTTGCGATCTTAACGGGTTCTTTACTACCCTCTTCTGTATACACTTCAACACCGATCTGCTCGCCCAGCACTTTCAGCTGTTCAATAGCAGCAGGACGGTAAACGTCACCTGCAACCAGCAATGGCTTCAGGCCCTTTTTGGTTTTCAGATAATTTGCCAGTTTAGCAGAAAAGGTGGTTTTACCGGAACCCTGTAAGCCTGCAATAAGAATAATGGCAGGATTTCCCTTGGAATTCAGTTCCTCCATTGTACCACCCATCAAGGCGGCCATCTCATCCCTGACGACCTTCACCATAAGCTGACCCGGGGAAACGGCATTTAGCACGTCGGCTCCCAGCGCCTTGGCTTTCACATCATCGGTAAAATCTTTCGCTATCTTATAACTGACATCAGCATCGAGTAAGGCTTTCCTTACTTCCTTGAGCGTTTCGGCTACATTGATCTCGGTAATATGTCCCTGCCCCTTTAGAACCTTAAAGGAGCGTTCAAGTCTGTCACTTAATCCTTCAAACATGTATCTTCAATTTTGTGGCGCAAAAATAATCAATTTTTAGATGTGTTTGGCCTGAGACTTGTATCAGTGTCTATGAACAATCAAATATCTTAACACCGATTTAACACTTCCGGGCCAGGATATGTTAAATCAATTTCAAATTATATTAGTTTTGGTATGACCAAACAAAAACGCATTGACATGAGAATAAGAATAACATTTTTACTGCTAATAGCCTCTCTACTTGGCTATTCACAATCGGATTATAGCTTCTTCCCCGAAAACTATTTTTTTCAGGATGAAAATGAGATCATCCTTCCCCAGCTAGACTACTCCTCTGTTTTAGTGGTATACCAGGAAGATATTACTGATTCAGGTATCAGCAAATTCGAAAAGCTGAATCATTCATTATCTTATGATAACAATCAGGCATTCCCATCAAACAACAAACGAATATATGTGCTCGATAAGGCTAAACGCATATCGGCTGCCGATGCCGAAGCTTACCTGGCCGGGATCCGTTCATATCATGGGGTCCTATCTGCATATCCGGTCTTCATCAGAGATGGCGATAAAGCATACCTGGATAATATTATGCTTGTGAATGTTAATTCCGAGATAGTATCTCGTCATACCATGAATACAATAATAAGTGCTTTTGATGGACAGATAGCTGAAGATATTGAACTGTCTTCCACCATGACATATGCCATTGCTATTCCTGCTGATATCAATATTTTCAGTACCTGCATGGAACTTGCGAAAAATGATGACATCAATTATGCTCAGCCAAATTTCTATTTTACAGCAAGGGCAGATATCATCCCTGATGATCCCCGTTTCAGTGACCAGTGGTTTTTGCATCAAAGCAGCGATGCTGATATTGATGCTCCTGAAGCCTGGGATATTACCACAGGATCTTCTACCCTTGCTGTTGCTGTGATCGACGGACACGGCTACGATCTCGACCATATTGAAATGGAAGGTGAATATATCTCCCCCTATAACGCGGTGGCGGATAATAGTAACCCTTTGGCTGTGGAAAGTGAAGAAAACCACGGTACACCCTGTGCCGGTCTCATCGGCGCCCTGACCAATAATGGTATGGGTGTAGCCGGTGTTGGTTACAATACGAAGGTTGTACCCATAAAGATCGGTTTCAATTACGGGAGCGGAGGAACATTCTCAACTTCTGAACTGATTATGATAAGGGCATGCGAACATGTTATGATCAATCAGAACGACATTGTTGCAGTCAGCAACAGTTATACCATGGGCTCCTGGGCAAATATTGCCGTGATCAGGGATGCATTCACCTATATGAGGACTGATTCCCGTGGTGGATTGGGTTGTGTTGTACTGGCATCGACAGGCAACGAAAATACCTTTAACTCAGTAGCTTATCCATTTCATTTCCCTCATGTGGTTGGGGTAGGTGCCACGAATCGTTTCGATGCCAGAAGTTCATTTTCAAACTACGGGGATTCTACGGACCTGGTTGCACCCGGAACAGATATCTGGACAATTGACAGGAGCGGAAGTGCTGGTTACACTTCAGATGATTATGTTGAGTTTGGCGGAACCTCTGCAGCCTGTCCTATTGCCGCAGGGGTAGTTGCCCTGATAGCGTCCGTGAACCCAACTTTCACATGGGAAGAGCTGCAAAACCGCTTGTGTAGCACCTGTGATAAGATCGATTCATATTCTTTTAATAATAATGACCTATACCCATACAGTTCCTGGAACCAGCAGGTAGGATATGGCAGGATAAGTGCATTCGAAGCTGTTCAGGGTGGTGCTGGCATGAATCCACCAACTAACCTCACAGCAAATGTCACAGGTAGCGACGTTCTCCTGAGCTGGACTGCCCCCTCAGGAAGTGGTTATGAAGAGGAACTGATCTACGATAATAATACGAACACCGGATCATACAGATATCCGGGAAATACCATGTCGACCCATATGTCGCCTACGGGACCATGCCAGCTCCTCACATTAAAATACTATACTACCAACCAGGGAAGCAATGGATTTGAAGCAAAGGTCTTCAATTGGGCAGGCGGACAACCGGGTACTGATGTGTTGTATAGCAGCATTGAGACTGCCCCCCATGAGGAATGGATGGAGGTTGATGTCAGCGGAGAAGGGATCAATCTAAATGGTGATTTTCTTGTCGGATTTGGTTCTGTCGATACCATGGCATTTCTTGGCTATGATGAAAACCTGGACAATGGTCGCTCATGGGATTTCCAGGAGTCTTCAGGACCATGGACTGAATGGACCGAAGCCTATCTGATCAGGGCTGTGGTGCTTTATCCGGGTGGAAAGATAGCAGAATTAGGCGGTGAGATGCCACCAATTATCCGGCAGGAAAAGAATCAATCAGCAAGAACAAGCATCAAGGCTGAAACGAATCCTGTATCCCCTATCCCGAACCAATTTGAACGTTTAATGGGATTCCTGGGATATAAGGTATACCGGGATGGCTCACTATTGAATAGCAATCCGATAAACACTACATACTACAATGACAATGGCCTCACGGCAGGAACCTATTCTTATACAGTCACTGCCATATATGATAACGGTGAATCCAACCCGGCAGGGCCTGTCGAAGCTGTGGTTAGCAGCATAGTGCTTGATCCGCCCACAAACCTGCAATCATCAGTCAATGGCAATAAAGTCAACCTGAGCTGGTCTGAACCTGCAGGTGCGGCTGAGCAATGGATCTACTATCATGACGGTACATTTGAATTCTCTATTTCTTCACTGGATGGCGGCGCAGGATTAGCACAGCTATTCACCCTGAGCAGTACCCCGGCGACACTGGAAGAGATCAGGTTCCTGACTACAGATTATGAGCAATGGCAACAATCATTAAGTGTATATGTGTTGTCAGGTGATGGTACGACTGTTCTCGGCGGACCATATTATACCAATGGTGTACAAGATGGATGGGTCAGTATTCCATGTACCGTAAGCCTCAACCAGTCTAATTTCATGATCGCAACCTATAACGATCTTGCCGGAGGCCCATACGTGGGAGTTGACGAGAGTTTGTTCGATGGTACCCTCTTTTTTGGGAGCCATACATCTGGATTCCAGGATTTATCACAAGCCGGTGGCGGAGAAGGTGTTGGAAGTCATGAAGCCAAAATATTGTACGATAGTAAATCCAGCAGGGCTATCAGCGAATGGATCAGGCCAGGAAGCAATCCAAAACTAAATTCACTACTTGTACATCGTGAAAAAGAACCACTTTCGGCCAGCTATCCCGATGCTATCAAAGCCTTACTGGGATACAATATTTATCGTGACGGGACGAAGGTCAACACCAATCCCTGGACCAGCACTGCTTTCACTGAAAGCAATGTTCCTGATGGCTCCTATTCCTACGACGTTACGGCAATCTATGAAGAAGGTGAATCAAGTGGCGCAGGGCCTGTACAGCTGACTGTAAACAACCTTGGATTAGAGGTGCCGGCAAATCTTACGGCATCGGTATCAGGAGATATGGTTAGTTTAAGCTGGACTGGACCAGGCAGCAGCCAGGAGGAACTGATCTATGATAACGGACCAACCGAAACAGCCTATAAGTTCCCGGGATTCACATTTTCTACTCAAATGTCTCCTGCAGGAGAATGTAAGATCCTCACCCTGAAATACCTGACAACAATTGATGAAGGCAACAACAGTTTTAAAGCACGTATCTTCAACTGGGCAGGATCACAGCCGGGGCAAACCAAGTTGTATGAGCAAACAGTAACAGCGGTGGAAGGCTGGCTGGAAGTTGATATTTCAGGAGAGAATATCACAGTTGATGGGGACTTCATGGTTGGCTTCGGATCAACAAACGATTTTACTTACCAGGCCTATGACGAAAACCTGAATAATGGGCGTTCCTGGGATTGGGAAGAATCTTCGGGCAGCTGGACCACATGGGACGAAGCTTACATCATAAGGGCGATAGTAGAATATAGCGATGGTACTAAAGCTGAGCTTGGAGGTGCGAAAAAGGGCCTGCTGGGATATAACCTCTACCGCAACAATGTCCAGGTCAACAGCAGCCTGATCACCGGGACCAGTACAACTGATATTTTACCGGGCTGGGGAACCTATGTTTATAATGTAAGTGCGAAATATGATGAAGGTGAGTCAGCCTTTTCAAATGATGCCAGTATCAGCCATTACTTTGGTATAGGTGAAGAAGATCAGATTGATGCCAGGATATATCCAAACCCGGCAAGCCAATATGTTTTCATCGATTCTCAGGAGGACATTCAAATGCTAAGTTTATATAGCATCGATGGAAAGAATGTATTGAATACCGAACAGCAGGGACCTAATATCAAGCTGGATTTAAGCGGATTAGAGGCAGGTCTATATCTTCTGAAGATCACCACAGATGAGCGTAGCGGTACTATGAAATTGATTATAAGGTAGCTTTTACTACATCCTGTCGGGAACCAGAATTCCCAGCAGGCCCATGGCCGACCGGATCACGGACGCTGTAAATAGTGACAGGCTCAGCCGGAATTGCGCTTTGGAAACATCTTCTTCCTTCAGAATACTGATCTCCTGGTAGAATTGATTGTATTCTTTGGCCAGGTCATATACAAACGACGCAATAGCGGCCGGGCTTAGCTCATTGGCCGCTTCGCTGATCACCGACGGGAAGGTATAGAGTATCTTGACGATCTCCTTTTCCTTAGGCATCACTTCCCCCTCAAAAGGCATCTCTGCAGGGCTCAGTCCCCTGGCTTCCGCTTTTTTCAGGAGCGACTGTATCCTGGCATGGGTATACTGAATAAAAGGCCCTGTATGCCCGTTGAAGTCGATGGATTCCTCAGGGTTGAAAAGCATATTCTTTTTGGGATCCACCCTTAAAATAAAATACTTCAGGGCTCCCAGGCTAATCATTTCAAATAATGAAGCGGCCTCTTCCACGCTGAGATCATCAGCTTTTCCCAACTCCCTGGCCATAGCCTCAGCGGTATCGAACATATTGCTCATGAGATCATCAGCATCGACCACCAGACCTTCACGCGACTTCATCTTTCCGTGTGGCAATTCTACCATACCATATGAAACATGTTTGATACTGTCGGCCCATGGGCGTCCGAGTTTATGCAGAACGATCTTCAGTACATCAAAATGATAGTTCTGTTCATTGCCAACCACATACAGCAGGCTTTCCGGATGATAATCATCATATCTGAGCTGGGCAGTACCCAGGTCCTGGGTCATATAAACAGAGGTACCATCAGCCCGTAAAAGTAATTTTTCATCGAGGCCTTCAGCAGTCAGATCGGCCCACACAGATCCATCATCTTTTTGAAAAAGAATCCCATCCTTCAGGCCTTGTTCAACAATTTCTTTTCCCAGAAGATAAGTATCGGACTCATAATAGATCTTATCGAAGTCGACGCCCATACGATCATAGGTGATATCCATCCCGGCATAAACCCAGGAGTTCATTGTCTTCCACAGTTCTTTTACAACCGGATCCCCTTGCTCCCACTTCTGAAGCATATCCCTGGCCTCGGCCATGAGCGGAGCCTTTTTTTCCGCTTCTTCTTTATCCATGCCATCATCGATCATCTTTGCTGTTTCCTTTTTCAGCTCCTGATCGAATCTCACGTAACAATCCCCAACCAGTTTATCTCCCTTAATGCCGGTAGTTTCAGGCGATTTATCACTAAACCATTTTTGCCATGCAATCATGGATTTACAAATATGGATCCCCCTGTCATTCACCAGGTTGACCTTTTCAACCTGCTTCCCGCCGGCTTTCAATATCTCAGCAACCGACCATCCCAGCAGGTTATTCCTGATATGCCCGAGATGCAGCGGCTTGTTGGTGTTGGGTGAAGAATACTCTATTACCACCGGTTTGCCGGTAGCTTCCTGAGCGAGCCCATATGATATATCCGAGTAATTCCCTGCCAGAAAGTCTGTCCAGAAGCTTCCCGAAACCACTATATTCAGAAAGCCTTTGATCACATTAAAGCCTTCAACTTCAGCAGTATTCTCAACAATATGCTTGCCTATCCTTTCCGCACAGACCTCAGGTTTCTCCCTGCTTATTTTCAGGAAGGGAAATACATTTATGGTATAATCGCCCACAAATTCCTTCCTGGTTTTCTGGATTATAATGTCGCCGGGGGTAAGTTCAGCTGAATAAATATTTTTCAATGCCCTTAAGGCAGATTCCCTTATAGTGGTTTCTATCATTTCAGTATGTAATTTCAGCATGTAAAATTAATAGAAAAATGTATGGGTTGCCAACCTTATTAAGGTTGGCAACCCTAATCATCCTCCAAACTGATTTTTTTTATTCTTCTTTCATCATGCAAAACATCATGATAATTAATAAAATCTTCATGACCATTGAACCAGGCATATACAGTTTCACAATCAATCATACTGTCAAAAGATCTTGTTGTAAAAGAATTGTATGAGCTATAAGGGTATGATCTGAAATTTTGTACAATCTGATGCTTCTGCGGATTGAAATGAATATAGAAAACCAGCCTCATCAAATAATCCATATCATTTACCTGGATTCTTCTAAAATGCTTCTGAAAAAGACTTCCTGACCTGCCTTCCTGCTTATTGATTGCCAATGCATAAGACTGAAACATTCGCCTAAATTGATGACTTACTTTCAAATGATAACCCTCTTCATTACTGTCATTTACTTTGATTAAAAAATGAAAATGGTTACCTAGCAAGCAGAAGGCATAAGTTTGTACATAAGCCCCAAGTAATGTCCAGTACTTATTGATAAAGTATCTATAGTTCTCAGGTGTAAAATATATTCTAGCACTATTATTTCCTCTATTATAAATATGATAATAGTTGTCTGGTAAAAGAGGGGTCAGTATTTTTTTCGATGGCATGAATTCAGTTCTTTACTATTAATACCAATAATTCTAAAAAGTCGCATCCCCTTAAGGGTTGCCAGCCTTAATAAGGTTGGCAACCCACTTCCATCCTTCTAATTCTCAATATTGTATACAATCAACATTATACAGAAAAAAAATCTCCCTTTAGGTCTGACTCTCAACTTAAAATCCTACTTTTGCAAAAAATAATTAATTCGGTTTAATAACCAAATAAAAACGAGGAATTCGATATGAAACGTAATGTAATCATTATCGGTGCTGCGGGAAGAGATTTTCACAATTTCAACACTTA
>JAOZTN010000062.1:0-17083 GCA_029942245.1 Bacteroidales bacterium
AAATTCATTATATCCATTAATAAATATCGGCTTAAAATTCCCAAACCTTTCAGATGTAGCACTAATTGTTTTGCGATATTCTTCATCGGTACTTGTGTCAAAAAATACCAGCCAGGTAAATTTTTGATTCTCCTGGTTAATCAGAGAGGGAAGGCAATAGGTCTGAAACAAATGGAATCGATGCGAAAGCCAGTCTTCGGTTAACACACTTTCATTATTCTTTGTGTGCTTCCATTCATCAACCCTGACATTAAATCTTGTTATGATATAGTGTTTAAACACCTGCAATATCATTTAACATTTTCCTCGCACCACGCACCCCACAATGGAACAATGGAACAATGAAACAGTGGAACATTTATTTAAGATTCTCAAAATACCACTTACACGCCCGCTCAAACCCACCGGCAGCATCATAAACCGGATCATATCCAAGTACAATTTTAGCCTTGTCTATTGAGGCCATTGAATGCGGGATGTCGCCGGCACGGTTGGGACCGTGGATAGCGGCAATGCCGCTTATTTTCGAGTCGAAACGGGCCAAGTTCGTCTTTAATGCGGTGAATAGCTCGTTCAACGTTGTGTTTCCTCCGTAAGCAACATTAAATACTTCGGAAAAACCGGGACGAGGAATGAGGGACGGGGGATGAGGATTTTCCTGCCTACTGCGTACTGCGTACTGCCTACTTCTTTCAAATACCTCCGCCGCCGGAACCACAGCAGCCAATTCATTGGCCTGCACCACATTATCTATGTAAGTGAAGTCTCTGCTATATGATCCGTCACCGTTAATAAGGGGTGCTTCATGTTTCATCAGCTGCTTCACCCAGAGAGGGATCACAGCAGCATAAGCACCTCCCGGATCCTGGCGTCTGCCAAAAACGTTGAAATATCGTAGGCCTATACACTCCATATTATAAAGCTCACTGAACACCCTGGCGTAAAGTTCCATCACATACTTGGTCACGGCATAAGGGCTCAGCGGATTGCCGATCTTATCTTCGACCTTGGGCAGATTCTTTGAATCGCCATAAGTAGATGAACTGGCTGCATAAATGAATCGTTTTATCTTCTGGTCACGCGAAGCGATCAGCATATTCAGAGTGCCATCAATATTCACGGCATTGGTGGTATGCGGGTCGGCAACTGAACGGGGCACAGAACCCAGTGCGGCCTGGTGAAAAACATAATCACAACCTTTCGCCGCCGCCTGACAAGTATCCAGATCCCTGATGTCCCCTTCAATGAAGGTGAAATTGGGATCATCCAGAAAAGGTTTGATATTTTTCTTATAACCGGTACTTAAATTATCGAGACAAATTACCTTATTGTCCTGTTTAAGGAAATACTCGATAAGGTTGGATCCTATAAAACCTGCTCCTCCAGTTACCAGTAAATGTTGGTTTTTCATTGTGTCAGTGTTGCAGTGTTTAAGTGTTTTTTAACCGCAAAGGATACACTAAGTACGGCACGAAGTATCACAAAGGATTTACTTAATGCACCTTTGTGATATCCTTTGTGCATCCTTAGTGGTAAAGAACATTTCAAAACTTAAAATTTAACATTCAAAATTCCCCGTCCCTCGTCCCCCGTACCAGTTAGATTTAAAATGTACTGTCTACTATCCCGCATAGTATGTGTCCAATAGTAATATGCATCTCCTGTATCCTGGCGGTATCGTCGGAGGGGATGGTGAGGTTGATATCGCAAAGGGGGCGCATATCGCCACCACCCTTGCCACTCATACCGATGGTATTCATGCCGTTGTCTTTGCCATATGCCAGCGCCCTGAGCACGTTACGGCTGTTTCCGCTGGTACTGATACCAATCAGAAGGTCACCCTCATTGCCGATAGCTTCTACCTGCCTGTCGAAAATGCGGTCGTAGCCATAATCATTCCCGATGGCGGTAAGAGCGGAGGTATCTGTAGTAAGCGCAATGGCCGCAAGGCCCCGTCGCTCTGTCTTATACCGGCCCGTCAGCTCCGCTGCAATATGCTGTGCATCGCCTGCGCTGCCACCATTACCAAATAAAAGAATCTTGTTTCCTGTTTTCAGTGTAGAAACAATCAACTCTCCTGCAGACTCAATATCATCCACCAGTAAATCAATTGTTTTTATTAAGACATCCTGATGTTGGCTGAATTCGTTGTTAATATAATCTTTTGGCATGGGGAATTTCTAAGTGGTGCCGGGTCCCGGATACCGGATACCGGGAGGTTAGAGGTCCTGGTATCTGGTACCTGATATCTGGTACCTGTTTCAAGTTGTAATATCTAATTCTTTTTGCAGTTCACTTAAGGTAACCGGTGCCGTCCCAAACTTACCAACGACAATGCCCGCTGCAATATTGGAAATTTCTACTGCTCTTTTGACTTCCAATCCGTTGGCAAGGCATGCTGCCATGGTGGCTATCACGGTATCGCCGGCACCACTAACGTCAAAAACTTCCTTTTTCACTGTTGGGATATGGTAATCCTCATCGTCGGTGATCAGCATCATACCCTTATCGGAAAGGGTAATTAGCAGGTTATCTAAATGATACTTTTCCTTGATCGCTCTACCGGAACTGACCAACTCATTCTCATCTAGTTGCAATCGATGACAAATCTCCCTGAATTCTTTCAGATTGGGAGTAAGCAGAAAAGAACCTGTATACAACTCCCAATCCTTCTTTTTTGGATCGATAATGACCGGAATCTTATGTTTTTTGGCTTCACTGATGATAAAGGATGATGTTTTGATATCCACCAGGCCTTTATCATAATCGGAGATTACCACCAGGCCACTTTCTTTGATCCTGGTATCGAGCACCTCGAGCAATTCCTTATGCGTATTTTCACCATGCGGCTGGTCTTTTTCTACATCCAGGCGACAGATCTGTTGATGTTCGCCAATGATGCGGATCTTGGTCACGGTGGGGTTATCACCTGTGATAATGTCGGTAGGGATATTCTCCTCTTTAAGAAGGGATGAAAGCACCCAGCCATTGTTATCACCCCCGGCAATACCTAAAAGCTTTACGTTGGCCTTCAGTTTCGCCAGGTTATTGGCAACATTGGCCGCACCACCGGGAACAGTTTTTTCATACTGCTTATGCACCACTGGAACCGGCGCTTCAGGCGAGATGCGACTTACCGTTCCATGGAAGTATTTATCCAAAATAAGATCGCCAACGACTAATATGCTTGCTTTTGTGAAGTTTAATTTCACTGTTTCACTGTTTCACTGTTCCACTGTTCCACTGTTTCACTGTTAAATTACTAATTTTAAAATAGAAAATAACAATGGAGCAATGAAACAGTGGAGCAATATTTTAAAGTCTTTCATCAATTATATCCGCAGGCAGTATACCCTTCACGTCATAAACGATGGTCTTGTCTTTTTTCATGGCCTTGATATCCAGATCGGCAAATTTATCGTGTGCAACAGCCAGGACTATGGCATCATATTCACCCCTGGCATCCAGCTCTTCTTTGCTGATAAGCTTAATGCCATATTCTTTTTTCACTTCTTTGGAATTAGCCCATGGGTCAAAAATATCTATTTGAACACCGAATTCTGTGAGCTCCCTGATGATATCAATCACCCGTGAATTGCGGATATCGGGACAGTTTTCTTTAAACGTAATTCCCAGTATCAGCGCCCTGGAACCTGCTATCCGTTGTTCCTTTTTGATCATGAGCTTCACGATCTGCCCGGCTACGAAGCTGCCCATATTGTCGTTCAGCCTCCTTCCCGCTAATATGATCTCGGGATTATATCCTATCTCCTGGGCCTTGTGTGTCAAATAATACGGATCAACACCAATACAGTGCCCGCCTACCAGGCCTGGACGGAAAGGCAGGAAATTCCACTTGGTGCCGGCCGCCTCGAGTACCTCCAGCGTATCGATGCCCATACGGTTGAAGATTACTGCCAGCTCATTCACGAAGGCGATATTAATGTCGCGCTGTGAGTTTTCGATCACCTTGGCTGCCTCAGCCACCTTAATGGATGATGCCAGGTGTGTGCCTGCAGTCACAACTCTTTTATACAGCTCATCTACTTTCTTGCCTACCTCGGGGGTAGATCCGGCGGTTACCTTTTTGATAGTGGTAAAGGTGTGTACTTTGTCACCGGGATTGATACGCTCCGGTGAATACCCGCAATAGAAATCTTTATTGAACTTCAGTCCACTATGCTTTTCCAGTATTGGAACACATTCTTCCTCTGTCGCTCCCGGATAAACAGTAGATTCATAGATCACGATATCGCCTTTCGACAGCACCTTGCCTACAGATTCTGATGCCTTAATCAGGGGGGTAAGGTCGGGGCGCTTGTTCTTATCAATGGGTGTAGGCACTGTAACAATGTAGTAGTTACAGGCTTTCAGATCATTTAACTTTGAAGTATAGCTAAGCTTAATAGCCCCCTTCATGTCTTCATCCTCAACTTCCAGTGTACGGTCATAGCCGGCCTCCAGCTCTTTGATCCTTACTTCATTAATATCAAAGCCTATGGTATCGATCTTCTTACCAAATTCAACAGCCAACGGCAGACCCACGTATCCAAGGCCAATTACCCCAATTTTAATATTCTCATTCTTCATTTTCATTCTTCCTTCTAATTCTTATTTCTTGTTCCTTGTTCGCTATTCTCTATTCTCCCGTTCCCTATTCTATCAGCTTGCTGCTATTATGGGTCCACAAAAGTAGTGTTTTTAAGGTACAGGGGCCCCGATACCGGATATCGGTATCTTGATTTTCCTGGTATCTTGTGCCTGGTATCCAGGACCATTATATATTTTCTCCATTTTCCGTCCAGAGTAATAAGATCTCGTCTTTTGCATATCCGTCAATGATCGACTTAAATTCACCAGTATTGTAAATTAAGTAGCGAATTTTCCTCTTAATCAGCTTTTTTCCCCTATCGGTCAACCTGGCAAGGTATTCCCGATTGATGTCGTTACCAACAAGCAAAAGGTCGATTACCTCGCTGTCGACACCCCTTGCAAAGCTGCCTACCAGGTAAACTTTTTGCACATTCCCCAGTTTCGAGATCACATTATCTATGATCTGGTCGAAGCCGATGTATTTCAGCAGAATATTGTGGATGTCCCTGAAAAGGGGATGGCCGGTATTGGCCTGGTAGAGCTTCTTGTTGCCCGACATATGCGATTGCAGCAACCCGGCCTTCTCAAACTTGTTCAGCTCAAGACGGATACCATTGGTGCTTTCCTGAAACTCCCCCTCCAGATTCCTGAGATATGAACAGGCATTGCTGTTCAAAAAGAACTTAAGCAACAGCTTAATACGGGTTTTGCTGGTTATGAGAGTATCTAGCATTATTGAAAGGTGCAAGGTACCGGGTGCAGGGAGATTGTATATTGTAAAGTGTAATTTGTAAATCATCGCGTCAGCGATGCACGGCTTCGCCTCCTGAGTCCCATTGAATTGCCTCAGTTTTGGGGCACTTTTATAAAGATTGAGCAATAAAAGTACTCGTTTTTACGAAAAGGCACGAAAAAGGTTATATAAATAATAAATTATTATAATAGTACTGTTCCACTGCTTCACTGTTTCATTGTTATTATTGTGACATTTTGTAATAATTCGTATTAATAAGTATGAGGGAGCGATACTTATCAGTTGAAGATCTGGATGCATACAAGGGTTCATTTGAACTATCAAACTACGTCTGGAAAATAATTATCCGTTGGGGGTATTTTGAAAAAGACACTGTTGGAAAACAATTTGCACGCGCCATAGATTCCATATCAGCAATGAAACAGTGAAACAGTGCAACAATGAAACAGTGAAACAATGAAACAGTGGAGCAATGGGGCAATAAAAAAGGGACAATGAAAGTATATTCCACTGTCCCCCTCCTGGTATCTGGTACCCGGCACCCTATTTCAGTATAAACTGCGTATGGCCGATCACTTCGTCGCCATAAAAGACTTCTACATGATAGGTGCCTTTCATAATCTCTTTCTCTTTATAGCTCTTTTCCCAGTATAAGCACATGTTCATGCTCAGGTTCTGGTAATCGATGAGCTTCTTGATAGAATACTGGATTTTTTCACCCTGATACTCGAAAGTGTAGGTGTCGGAGCGGTCCTTGGTCAGGATGAGCTTATCGGGACGGGCGATCCTGACAAAAATGTCTTTGGTTCCTGCTTCAACGATCTTGTTTTCACCGATGGTGAAGCAAACTTTGATCTTATCCACCCTGCTGGCTTTGTCTGTATCCTTCTCTTTGCTGCTTCCGCGGTCACGAACACCCATGGCGATCATATTATAGACCTGAAGAACCGATGCTTGTCCAACTTTTTCGTTTAGTTGTTCATTGTCCTGGGCGATCATCTCATTTTCTTCCCGCGCCTCCTGCAGATCCTGCCTGATCACAATATTTTCTTCTGTCAGGACCTTGTTCACGGTATACAATGAATCCATCTGCCTGATATAACCCTGGCTTACCTTTTGAAGCAACTCCAGTTTTCTCTTTACTTTATAATATTCCCACTGGGTGTCGAGCAGTTTTCGGATCTCCTGCGCATTAGCCTGGATAATGCTGTCTTTCACAAAAAGGGAATCCGAGAGCGTGCCATAATCTTCCTTGATCATATCATGCTCATACATAAGCGAATCCAGCTCTGCCTGAAGTTCAACACGCTGTACTTCCTTCTCTTCCAGAAGCGTATTCATATCTTTTTTAATGGAAAAATTCCAGATCAACAATCCTGCAATGGCCAGGACCAGGATCACCAGTATGACGATCATCCCTTTTCCGGATTTCTTTCTGCCACTGTCTACTTGAGGGGTTTGCTCGTTCATGACTCAGGGTATTTATGGGTTTGTTCTGTATTATTAACGCCCGGAAGAGCTATAATTATCTGTTATTACGCGTTTCTGCGCTAATTATTATAAATTTTTAACAAAGATACAGGAAATTGTTCCATTGTTTCATTGTTTCATTGCTTCACTGTTCCATTGTTTCACTGTTCCATTGTTTCACTGTTATATTGCTAATGTTTAAATGGTAAACAACAATGGAGCAATGAAACAGGGTAATAGTGGGTTTATTCATTTAGGAAGCATTGCGACGAATCCTTTCAACCCACCACACCCACAGGGCAAAAATCACAACATAAAAAATAAAGCGAAAGATATTATCATGGAAGAAGTCCCACTGATAGGGCCAGTTGTTCATAACCACACCCAATCCCACCATGCGGAATATGTTAGTGAAATGCATGACCAGTATTCCCAGTGGAATAAACCAGAGTTTCTTCTTCCAGGGTCCCGGAAAAATAAGCATCAGAAGGGTGAACTGTATCAACTGTTTGAGGCCCGAACAGCTGTTGTTCACATACATAATAGCCTTGTTCGGGAAATACATGTACATGGTCTCATCCACCCTCACAATATCGATCATCCCCGAGATGATCCAGACTGATTCACGATAGACCTCTTTTGCCATCATGGTCATCAGTCCATACATTTGCTCCCTGATGGGTGCATAGTTAAACTGTGTTTGCCAGATCCTCCAGGTAATATGTATAGCCAGGGTGATGATAATGAACAAGGCCACCTCTTTCAGTGCATCCAGCTGGTGCTTCCTGATAAAATCCTTTATAGATGTATAAAGCTTTTTCATCTTATTTCCGGCCAAAGTCAGCCGGGATCTCACCCCATGCTGCTGTTTCCCACTTGATGATCTTATTCGGATAATTATTTGACTCCAGCCATGTTATGGCCCGTTCAACAAGTTCAAAAACCTTTTCGTTATTGGGCTTCTTTTCCAGCTTGGTCCTGATACGTTTGTCGCGCACCCATTTCATGGCAGTCCTTGAATCAGTATAGATTGGGAAAACCTGGTTGCGCTCAGCCATATATGCAAGCCCATGTACGATGGCCAGGAACTCACCTATGTTCACGGTGGCATTCGGGAATGGGCCCTGCCGGAAAAGCTGCGCACCAGAAAGGGTATCCACACCCCTGTATTCCATGATGCCGGGATTACCGCTGCAGGCAGCATCCACGCTGATAGTGTCGCCTATTGGTTTTCCATATGGGATCTTTTCAGCTTCCGTGAGCTTGCCAAAATCTTTTCCAATATAGTTTTTTGGATCATCATCAAGGGCTTTATGAGCCAGCTCCTTGTCGACAAATGATTTGTATTTGGCCCCATCAAAGTCCCTGATCTGGCGCTCACACTCTTTCCAGTTCTCATACACCCCGGGTTCTTTTCCAACCCATACCACATAATATTTTTGCTTCGCCATCCTATATACAAAGTTAACAAAAGAAGCACAGCATATCTTATCTTTGCTGAAGCAAAGCCACCAAACATGAAAAACCTGTTTCTGAGAACCATCCTGATAATTGTCCTTTTGATGGGATGTAATAGCGATAATATCATTCACTCGTACTATTCGTTTCCGGAACAAAACTGGAAACGCTTCGATAATCCCATTATTGAAATTGATATCAACAAACCCGGGATCTTTTATGATATGTGGATCGAGTTGGATTATGATGTTTCCAAAACACTTGATGAATTTCTGATCACCGTAATCATGTCAACGCCCTCCGGCGAGATCAGAAGCAGGAATCTTACCCTCGACATGGCTACCGGTGACGGAAAAATCCGTATAATCCTACGTAAAGACTTTGCTTTCTCTGAAAAAGGACCCTGCACCTTCGAGATTGAAAACCGCTCTCAAAATATTGAAACGAAGGGTTTGAAGAGGATTGGGATTGTATTGGAAAAGTCAAAATAAAACCTGACGTATCACTGTTTCACTGCTTCATTGCTTCATTGTTCCACTGTTTCATTGTTCCACCGATTTTCGAATATATTAAACACTCATTCTTAGTATTTTAACTTAGTATTTGTGAACTGTATAAGCTGATATATTTCTTTGGGTAAACGATCAAGCTTACTTTTAATGTATATGAATTCTTCTGTTTTAATGATTGACCTATTATGACATTTATTATTCCAATCCTTACATTCTAAAACAGAACCCAGGCTGTAGTAGTAAAATCTTATTTTATCTTTTTTTGAAAATCTACCAAAGCCCTCTGCAATATTTGCTGAAATGGAATCAATTGCCCTGACAAATTGTTTTCCAACAGTATCTTTTTCAAAATAACTCCAATGAATTATTATTTTCCAAACGTAGTTTGATAATTCAAATGAAAGTGCGTAGGCATCCAGCCCCTCAACAGATAAGTATCGTTCCTTCATACCTATTAATACTATTTATTGAAAAATGTCCCCAATAATTAACAATAACAATGAAACAGTGGAACAATGAAACAGTAGAACAGTGAAACAGTGAAACAATAGAATTCTACAATATCCCCTGAACCGTTTCCCTATCCAGAGTTAACTGGGCTTTCAGTGCATCCAGATCCTTGAATTTTACCTCGTTACGGATCCTGTCGACGAAGAAAATAGTAATGGTCTCATCATAGATCTCAACATCGAAATCGAAGATATGTACTTCAATGGTCAGGTCGCTGTTGTTGATGGTAGGCCTGTATCCAATATTTCCCATGCCCAGGTACATTTTTCCATCCCGGAGGATGCGGCAAGCATACACGCCTATCGCTGTGATCAGCTTGTATTCATCCTGCAGGTTGATATTGGCCGTAGGAAAACCGATCTTCCGGCCAATCTTATTCCCGCTCACAACAATACCGGTGATCGAATACTCATACCCCAGGAGATTGTTTGCAGTTTTGATGTCACCCTGATGCAGGGCATTCCTGATCTTGGTTGAGCTAACGGCAATACTATCGATATCCTGTGCTGGTATCTGTTCTACTTTGAATCCAAACTCATTGGCCAGACCTAGCAATTCTTCGAAAGAACCCTCCCTGTTCCTGCCAAAATGATGATCGTAACCAACCACCAGCTCACATACGCCGATCTTTTCAACCAGGACATTTTTTACAAATACAGATGCATCTGTGGAAGCAAATTCTTTTGTAAAGGGTATGATTAACAAGTGGTCAATGCCGTTGTTTTCTATGAGCTCGTATTTCCGCTCCAGTGTATTGATAAACTTCAGGTTTTTGCTGTCGGGGTGAACCACCAGACGCGGATGCGGATGGAAAGTGATAACAAGGGTCTCCCCGTCACAGGCTTCCGCCATGGTTTTCATGGTCGAAAATATCTTGCTGTGGCCTACATGTACCCCATCGAAAGTCCCCACTGTCGCCACCGGGTTCTTTATCCTTTCAAAGCTATCCAAACCATGGTAGATCTTCACGTCCTATACAAATTTGTTTGTAACGAGATATTCGGCAATTTGTACGGCATTAGTTGCAGCACCTTTGCGCAGGTTGTCTGATACAACCCAGAGATTCAGTCCGTTGGGAATGCTCTCATCCCGGCGAATCCTTCCAACAAAAACATCGTCCTTGCCCTCTGCATAGAGCGGCATGGGGTATTCATTCGCTTCAACATTATCCTGTATGGTGATGCCTGGCGTATCCGATAAAAGCTCTCTGACCTCATTCAGATCATAGGCGTTTTTCAGTTCAACATTAATGGCTTCAGAGTGCCCTCCATATACCGGGACCCGGACCACTGTGGCGGTTAGCATAATACCGTTGTCATCAAGGATTTTCCGGGTTTCATCCACCAACTTCTGCTCCTCTGTGGTATAACCGTTATTAAGGAACTTTCCTCCATGCGGAAAAAGGTTCAGGTCGATCCTGTGCGGATAGGCCTTTTTACCATCGACGCCTTTTCTTTCATCATCAAGCTGGCGGGCTGCGGAAACTCCGGATCCAGTCACAGACTGATAGGTGGAAACCACCACCCTCCTGATGCCATAATTACGATGCAGGGGCATGAGCGCCAACACCATTTGTATAGTTGAGCAGTTGGGATTAGCAATGATCCTGGTATTGTTATTTATGCTCCCTGCATTGATCTCGGGTACCACCAGAGGGATACCTTCATTCATCCTCCATGCCGAAGAGTTATCGATCACAAAAGTTTGCCTTTCAGCAAAGCGTGGCGCCCACTCAATGGAAACTTCTGTTCCCGCAGAAAAAATGGCAATATGAGGGTTTTCATTTACAGCATCTTCCAGGCTGCACACCGTAATTTCATTCCCGTGAAACAGCACTTTTTTACCAACAGATCGTTTCGAGGCAGTCGGGATCAGGTCAATATTATTGAAGTAGGTGCTTTCTTCAAACACCCTGATCATAACCTTGCCAACCAGGCCTGTTGCACCAATAATTGCAATTTTCATTTAAAAACAATTCCCCGCCGGGGCGGACATTTTACCAAAATTGGTATTAATCAATAGAAACAAGACAAAAATACGAATTCGATGAATAAGTACACCTTTATAAAACGCTGCATTTATTTGATTGTTTTAATTCCCTCCCTGTGTGCTGCCCAGGTGGCTGATGATTTTTCAGATGGGAACTTCACTCATAGTCCTGTCTGGACGGGCGATACCCATCACTTTATGGTGAACAATTACTTTCAGCTTCAGCTGAATGATGATGAGTCCGGGGAAGCTTCCATGTTTACAGACTTGCCGCTTCTTGATGAAATGGAATGGCGTGTCTGGATACGCCTGGCTTTTAGTCCTTCAGGGAATAACCATGCCAGATTTTACCTCTCCGCCCTGCCAGATGATACCACCGATATGCCCGATGGACTCTTTATACAATTGGGTGAGGCCGGTTCCGATGATGCCATTCGACTGATGATACAGGATGCCGGCGACACCTCCACTCTGATCAGGGGAACAGCAGCAGCCATCGCATCATCATTCAAATGCAGGGTGAAGGTGCTACTAAAAAACGACAGTTGCCATCTTTTTGTTGATTACACCGGAGGTTTCGACTTCCAGCCGGAGGGAAGCTGTACCTGGTATCAGGAACCCGATACCAGGTACTTGGGTGTATTCTGTAAATATACCTCCAGCAACAGCAAAAAATTTTATTTTGATGATTTCTATGCCGGACCAGAGTTGTATGATACTATACAGCCTGAAGTGAAGCGGTATGATGTCGTGATCAATGAGATTATGGCTGATCCCTCACCTCCGCAGCAATTGCCCGAACATGAGTACCTGGAACTGTATAATACCACAACTGTAAACCTCAACCTTGATCAATGGGTGTTGATGATCGGGGGCAGTGAAAAGTTGCTTACAGGGGCAAAAATCGACCCTGAGGGCTATTTAATCCTTGGAAAGGATGATCACGCGGCTGAGTTTACAGCCTATGGCTCTTTTTACGGCCTCGAAAGCTTCTCCCTTACCAACGCAGGACAGGAGATACTGCTGATCGATCACAAAGGGGAAATGATCTCCAGTATATATTACCGAGATGAATGGTATGATGATGATGAGAAGGCAGACGGAGGGTGGTCATTGGAACAGATCAATCCTTACAATCCCTGTCTGGGGCATAACAACTGGACGGCTTCTATGAATAACAAAGGCGGAAGCCCGGGAACCAAAAATGCTGTGTTTGAAGACTATTACCTTGCCCCGGAAATCGTTCGTGCATGTGCTATAGATTCGGTGCGGATAAGGATTGATTTCAATCAGTCGTTGCACAGCACGATCACCATGATGCCGGAAAAATTCACTATCGATCATGGAGCCGGCCCCTTTGTAGCCATATTGCCTGATGATCCCTATTTCACAAGCTTTATTTTATATCCGGAAAATCCCTTATACCCGGGTGCAATTTACCGGCTCACGTGCATTTCTGATATTACCAATTGCGTAGGGGATACTGTTTATATATCAACATCCATTGACCTGGGCCTGCCTGAAAAAATTAAAACCGGGGACCTGGTGATCAATGAGGTATTGTTTGATCCTTTCCAGGGTGGCAGTGATTATGTAGAGGTGTACAACCGCTCAGACAAGGCCATTTCGCTGACCGGAATCTCGCTAGGATCAGTGAAACAATCGCCACCCGGCCCGCCCGATACCTCTTTCTCCTGCCTTAAAGAGGAGTGCATGGTGTTGCTGCCAGGAGAATATGCATTGCTCTGCGCAGACTATGCCGGTGTTGACCGCTTTTACTATTGCAGCGAGACAAAAAACTATCTTGAAGCGGATAACTTTCCCTCTTTTAATAATGATCTTGGCAGGATATTGCTGATAGATGAAGCAGGCCTGATCATTGATGCCTTTTCATATCAGGCAGACATGCATTACCCCCTGCTGAATTCAAACGAGGGTGTTTCCCTGGAGCGCCTGCATCCCGACAGGCCTGCTTACGACCCTACCAACTGGCATTCTGCATCACAAATATCCGGTTTCGGAACACCCGGATACCGGAACTCCCAGTACACTGAAATGATTAATACCGATGAGGCTATTACCATTTCGCCGGCAGTCTGTTCTCCGGGATATGATAGCCACAACAATCATATCGGGATTCAATATGAGTTCGAAAAAGCAGGATACCTGGCAAACATCATGATATTTAATACAGCAGGGCAGCTCTGCAGGCAGCTGGTCAATAATGAGATGCTGGGAACAAAAGGAGCATATACCTGGAATGGCATAGATGATAATCATGCAAAAGTGCCGGCAGGAATGTATATCATCCTGCTTGAGCTAACGGATATAGAAGGAAAAATCGTTAGATATAAAAAAGTAGCAGCGGTAGCGCCCGGAAGGCGTTAAACACCCCTCTTAATTATTGTTGTCATTGTTTAGTCTGAATTGTACAAAGGTTTGCAGATAAACATTGCGCACCACACCATCGATATACTTGTAGTTTTTCTTGTATATCGATTTCAGGCCTGTGGTCACGCTCACACCAAAATTCAACCGGTGCTTGGTCATATAGGTTGTTCCCAGCAGAAGGCCATAATCAACCTTGCTCAGTTCACTGCTCTGATCGAAAGGTTCATCATTTATCGTGGTAAAGGGATAATTGGGGTCACCTACTTCTACATCCGCCGACCCTGTATTTGTTCCTTTGATCAGGTAGGAAACATAGCCGCCAAAGGTGAGCCTGAAGCGTCGGCTCAAGGCATAGGAGGCATATAATGGAATATCGATATACCTGTTATCAAACTTCCCGTCGACCGTTCCGCGATAAATGGTATTTGCCGATGCCTGTATAGAATCCCCGGCAGGGGTAACGGCAAAATACTGATAAATGGTGTCGCCGGATACCGGTGTGTTGAACTTAGCTCCTTTGTATGAATACAGGAATTCGCCATGAAGGGCCCATTTCGAACCCAGGTCATACGCAAAATACATCCCTATCATCGGACCTACGCCCAGGCTGCCACTGGCGCCTTTTTCAGCAGCACCAACGGGTGTCCCTATATTCAGGCCACCCTTCAGGCCAAAGTCCATTTCTTGCGCCTTAACCATGAAAATGCAAAGTAGCATCGCCACAGCAGATAGTAGAATTGGTCTCATAAGTCGTTCGTTGGCAATTGCTTGCCTTATTTATTTTTGCTCAAAAGTGAGCGTAAAGTCGTCGACAAAGATAGTACTTCCAACTTCACCAATAAAATATTCTCCCCCTGCGCTGGCAGCAAACACCATATCGATGGTATCAGGATACCCCTCCCTGAAGTATACGAACTCCAGGTCGAAAAGGGTATAATCTGATATTGTATCCTGTGTTCTGTAGATGGCCTCACCTACTTTTTCCTGCTCCCCGGTGCTAAAGTTCCAGCGGGTTAGAGAGGTCCTTATCTCACAAGAGTCATTCCCCTCAGGAAAATATTTATAATAGCCCTGAAAGCGTACCGGGCGTGACTTGTATGGTACACCGATGATCATACTTTTCAGAAAATCATTCAGATTCACATTAAACAGACCTGTCGATAAGCTTCCTGTAAGCAAAGGCATCCCGATTGCTATATTTGAAACGGCTTTGGCCGCAAAACTGCCTGAGTACGCATCATCAGTTCTGAACAGAAGCTGTGGATAAATAGTCGGGTTCAGGTCAACAACCTTATTGGCAGAAGTCCATACACCAACAGGAGCAGGGCTCTCATAGTTTGGGTAATCGATCCAATCCTCCATGCCCATATTTGGCAATAGGTCTGCCACCCTGGTGGTAAACTCTTTTGAAAGAGAGTTGATGCTGCTGCCATTTGCATTCTGGGCCCGCATCCTGACATAATATTTGGTAACCGGGATTACACCCTCAACAATGAACATCCCATTAATGGCTACTTCCATATTGTCGTAGTCAGCCAGCATATTATTGAAATCGGCATCAGTAGCTACATCAGCATAATAAGCCGTTGCACCCGTCACACCAATCCAGTTTACGAAAAAATACTCTCCATAAACGTGCAGGGGGTCGCTAACCAGAGGAGCGGATGGTGGTGAATTGGTATCTTCTTGCTCCTTTTTACATGAAGAGATCGACAAAGAGACAATTAATACTGCTAAAATGACAAGATTAAAATTCTTAAAAATCATACTATTAAGATTTGATTATTATTTGCTGGTGCCTTCCGGATACCCAAACACAAGATTATCGATATACATTGTGGAGCCTTCCTGGGGGTTTAGCATATTGGAAGAAACCACATGCAGGTTCATCGTATCCGGAACTTCGGTATTAAAATAGTTGATCGGAATTGAAAAGTCGGTCCACGAAGCGATTGTTTCTGTATTATATTTAACGCCAAGGCCAATTGTATCAGTTTTTGACTCTGCTGTATTGTATTTTGTAAAATACACTATAATAAGGGTTGAGTCGCCTGCTGCCGGTAAGTTCTTAAAGCTTCCGCTTAATGAAGTTGGTTTTTCTGTAAATGGTATTCCGCCGGTCAGATAGGCAGTAAAATTTACATAATCGACAATAAATTTTCCAAGCGTAATCACCCCTGGTGTATTAAAACCACCCACTGATTTGGTTTCGAGTTTAGCCGAATACAAACCCTTCACAGCATCTGTCGATTTTGTTGTTGTATATATCTGAAGAATGGTGGTTGATACGTTAGGAGTTTGCCAATCATCCGGATCTTCAAAGCCCAGGCCAGGATCAGTCCATAATTCCATGTCACCATTTGGCATTTGTTCCCCTACTACAGGTACGGGGGGCTTCTCTTCTATTTTTTCTTCTTCATCCTTTTTACACGAAGAAATTAACAAAGAAGTAATTACTAATACTATTAGAAAGGGGAATGCTCTAAAAATTATATATTTTTTCATGTTACTTATACATTTATTTATTTATTAATGGGGCAAATATAAATAATAATAACTGTAACCACGGTGAATTATCTTTCCCCAAGCTTTTGTTAATAATTTCCCGGAATGACGGAAACCCTTAACAATTCTTAACTTTACTTAAGTTTATTTAATGGATTCGAGGCCTGTTTACCCCTAAAATTGACAAATAATACAAAAATAGCGGAGGCAGACTGAAAAATGCTTTTCTAATACCTATTATCTTCCTGATAACCATTGATTTAAATGGGCAGGAGGCAAACCCGGACAGTTTAATTTACTTTTCCGGTTATGCGGCATATTCTGTCGATAGTGCCAGTATTCCCAATGTTCATGTTTTAAACCTTAGCAAGGGCACGGGTACGGTTAGCTCTACTGATGGCAGCTTTGAACTTTATGTGCGGTATACCGATACCATTAAATTCTCATGTATAGGTATGCGCGACCGCTATATTCATATCAATACTTCCATTATGAGGCCCGAACTCCTTGTCCTCATGCATCCAGACACTATTGTCATGAAAGAAGTACGCATCTCCCCCTTGCCCCCGAGGAGGTTTTTCAGGTACGTATTTCTCGACACAAAACTTCCACCTCCCGAGGAGCCTGTATTAAACCTCGGCCCGCTCTTAAAAGCAAATTCGGGAAATATACCTCCTATAGGCATCCGATTTACCGGACCCACACAATTGCTTTATAACGCATTTAACAAACAAGCACGATTGGATCGCAAACTGAGGCGAAACAGGAAAAAGTATTCCAAATACATTGTTCCGGAGGAAGGGGATAGTTTGGTGTATCCGGAGAAGTAGTTTGAAGTACTTAAAGTACTTCAGACACTCTATGCCCTGGTAAAAGCTACAGCAACAACACTAATCCTAAC
>JAOZTN010000063.1:0-17061 GCA_029942245.1 Bacteroidales bacterium
GTAAAAATATTTGCAGTAAATTTATACTTTTTTTAAACGTGAAAAGAAATGAGCAAGATCAAATCAATCAGCCTGTACAAATTCGACTATATCCTGAAGGACATGAGTTCAGAGGAGTTTGAGCTAAAAGGAGGCATTTATAATAAAAGCACCTACGACGAGGAAGGGAGAACCTTAAGTGAGATTAAATACGATGCATCGGGCGGTATTGAACAACATTATGGTTATGCCTATAATGAACAGGGTATAAAAATCGCAGACCGGTCATGGGATGAAAGCGGTAACCTGATCGATGATATGGAATATGATGTCGATGCTGATGGGAAAGTATTGTTCGCGTACAAGAATTACCTCGATGGTTCAAAGGATACTATTACCTATGTTTACGATAATAATGACATGCTGGTAAAAAAGGAAGTGCTGACCGATGAGGATGAACTGGAACTTGTTGAGATTTTTGCTTATGAGGGAAATAAGCTTATCCTGCATGAGAGCAGGGATGAGGCCGGTGAGTTGGTTTTTCGTGAGGAAACCAAATATGATGTGCGGGGGCAGGTGCTGGAAAGTGCTACATGGAGCGCAGAAACAGATATAACTTCAAAGGTCGTGAACCAGTACGATGATGAGGGCGAATTGATAAGCGTAACATCCTTTACAGGAGATGATGAGTTGATATTCAAAGTTACATATGAGCGCGAAGGCGAGCTCATCACCGGTGTAAGCGAAGAATCACCTGACAGGAAGGTGCTGACTAAGATCGAGTACGATGATCACGGAAATGCTATAGCACAGGAGGAACGTAACGATAGTGGTGAACTCAGCTCACGTATAGAGCGTACATTCGATGAAGAAGGCAAGGTAACCGAATCAGAGGCCATTATCGATACCCATGGCGCAGGCAGAAACCAGCATTACGTGCTTAAATATGAGTACGAGTATTACGAATAGTATCTGGCTGCTGGCTGCTGGTTGCTGGTTGCTGGTTTTTTATTCTTTCCTTCCATTAAGAATTAGTCATTCAGTATGGCCTCTTCATATGCCTCTTTGCCCCCAACAATAGGAAGTGTAAGTGAAGTGCCATCCAGGTCGACAGTCAGTATTGTACCGGGATCAGGCCGCAGTGTGAAATCCTTATCGCTGGAAAAAATCAGTAATCCAATCTTTTGCCCTGCCTTGATTACCTGGTCATCGGGTTGAAAGTTAAATGTAATTTCGTAAAATTCTCCCGCTTCAAGTGGCTCACTTGTATATAAGGATTCATGGTTCTGGATATCCGCCCAGCTACGGTTGATCAGATTGTCTGTCAGCTTAGACCTACGGCCATCAGTCCAGGGTAAGGAAACGAGCCAGGCAGACAGGTTTGCTGCAGGTTTACTGCTCATAACATTAATCGTAATGCTGGGTATCCCGGAAATATGCACATCTTCTTTTAGTTCAGGCGTGACAAAGATCAAACGGTGATCTGTGATCTCTGCCTGGGCTAGCATATTGCCGGAAAAGGAGAAGTTGTCAATCAAACTTTCCGGTCCATGGCTTTCAGAATTATCTAAGGTCAGGCCACCTTGTTCCGGTGCTCCGCCGGTCAGGTAAAAAGTAACATCAGATGCTTCAGGGTTGGGATAATCTTCATATTCTGTGGGTTCCGACATCTTATCATCTTCACGTACGATCCATGCTTTGGGGTCGTCTTCTACTCCATTTTCCACCCCGTGGAGGTAGCGTGTAAACCATTTATTCATCATGCTCATTGGGGGTGGGCCGCCATGGCCTGCCTGGTGATAAAAGATCTGGCAGGGTACGCCTTTTTCCCGGGCTGCCTCATAGATCCTGTAGCTATGTTCAGGCTGAACATTCCAATCGTTAAAGCCATGCGACATCAGCAGGGCTGCTTTAAATGGCCCCATCTGGTTCAGATAATCGCGGCTTTCCCAGAATTCATTGAGGTCGCCGGTGATCCTGTCCAGCCCTGCAGCCATTTCGCCGTCGCGGTATACCTTATTTCCATATGCACGCTTCGATTCTTCACCACTATGTATAAAATCATATAAAACATCAATATCTTCTCCCTTCCATCCACCCGGATAAACTACCAAACCGTTAGAACGGTAATAATGGTAATAAGATGTATTGGGAGCGATTGGAATGATGGCTTCAAGTCCATCCACACCGGTTGTGGCTGCCGCCACCGGGATGGTGCCATTGTATGAAGTTCCGGTCATGCCCACTTTTCCTGTACACCAGTATGCTTCCACCTCTTCATTGCCATCACGTTCGGTATATCCTTTTGCACGTCCACACAGCCAGTCGATCACAGCCTTAGGGGCCAGGGATTCGTTCAGGCCGCCCACAGTGGGCGAGCCGTCCGACAGACCGGTTCCGGGAGAAGAAGAATGGACCACAATATAGCCACGTGGTATCCAGGTGTTGGTGTGCGACCTGGAAATGATGGGCCTCTTGCCACGACGCTTAATTTCAGGTGGGTGTATTCTTTCCTGAGGTTCTTCACCAAGCTCTTGTCTTATATTCCAGAAGTATTCATAAGATCCTGATGCCACCCCGGCAAAATAGGGGCTGGAAACGTAGACAACGGGAAGCTTCAGGCCTTCTGTTTCTGTTTGTTCGGGCCTCGTCACGGCCACATGCATACGGTCGGGTTTGCCATCGCCATCGGTATCGAAATCTGTTTCGACCCAGAGATCGTGCCTGACCCATTTATCTCCATCGTTAAAAGCTTCAACGATCTGGGCTTCGCCATCTTCAAATACGGGGACTGCCTTTTCGGTTTCCTGTGCAAAGGAAGAAGAAGAGAAAACAAATAAAACAGTAATCAGTGCAAGTGTAATTTGTAAGCTCATTAATTTTTTCATGATAGAAAATGTTCTTAATTAAATAATTCCTCGTGGCTTGCCGCGAGCGCCATAGCTACTCAGCGGAGGCGCTGCCCCGAGGATAATCAATTTCAAAGATTTTTTTATTAGGTTAGAATTTTTCTTCGGGGGCATATGGCAGCGTAAATCTACGAATTCATGCTATTAATCGCAAACCGGGGCGGTGTACGGGATCGTAAAATAGAACTGTGAACCTTGCTGTTCTTTTGATTTTACCCAGATCTTGCCACCAAGCATTTCTACATAAGCTTTGGTAATGGAAAGTCCCAGCCCAGCCCCTTCGTACTGGCTGGATAATGACAAGTCGGCTCTCACAAAGCGATCGAAAATGACCTTTTGTTTCTCAGGGGCAATGCCAATTCCGGAGTCACGAACATAAAATTCGAGGAAATCCTCCTTTTTTTTGTAGCCAAACTCAATGGCACCTTCATGGGTGTACTTTATAGCATTTTTTACCAGGTTGGTGAGAATGGCAAATATCTTCTCCCGGTCAGTTTGAATGACCGATGCATCTGCCGGCAAAGAATTTTTGAATGAAATCTTCAGCCCTTTATTCTCCGCTTCGTGTTTGAAGAAGCTGTAGATGTATTCGATTTGCTCATTCACCTTCGATTCTGATATAGAAATATCTACCTGTCCCGCTTCAATTTTAGAAATATCTATCAGGTTGTTGATGATATTGAGCATGCGGTGTCCGCTTTCCTCAATAATCTGAATATGCATTTCATGCTCTTCACCGGTGAGTTTAGGGTTTTTCAACAGTGCAGCAAAGCCCAGGATCCCATTCATCGGAGTGCGGATCTCATGGCTCATATTGGCCAGGAAGGCAGATTTCAGGCGGTCACTTTCTTCGGCTTTTTCCCTGGCCTTCTCCAGTTCTATGTTAATTCTCCTGATGCGCTTTATGCTGGCCTTTAATTCTTTATTTTTATTTTTCAGTTCTAATTCAGCCTTTTTGCGTTCGCTTATGTCCACATTTAAAGCCATAATGGCGTCAACCTTGCCATGCTTATCCAGAATGGGTTGTGCAGCACGCAGAATATTCAGCATTTTGCCATTTTTACGGATCATGCGAATTTCCGCAGTCTCAGGTTTTCCGCTTAAAAGCTTCGGGAATTTCTTGCTGAATACATCGAGAGATTCGGGATCGAGCAATTCGGTGATATGTTTTCCAATGAGTTCAGGTACTTTATAGCCGAGCATCCGTGCTGTAGAAGGACTGCAATTAATAATTTCCCCTTTGGTGTTTATAATTTCCCCTCCATAGGGTAGTAAGTTATATAATGTTTGATATCGGATTTCGCTCTCTCTCAGCGATTCTTCCGACTGCTTGCGTTTGGTAATATCAGTCGCTGAACCTGCATAAGCTATAGGGATGTTGTTTTTATTACGAAGCAATGTGGTCGTCATCTGTGTGGGGAAAATGCTTCCATCTTTGCGTACGTGGCCAACCTCGCCAGTATGGTAACCCTCTTTATTGACCATCCGGTTAAATATTTCAACCTCTTCTTCGAGTTGTTTCCGGGTATGAAAAATATTCAGTTTTTGGCCAACCAGCTCTTCTGCATTTTCGTAGCCGTGCATGCTTACCCATTTCTTGTTAACGAATATAAGTGTGTTCTGCATATCTGCGATTGCCATACCATCGCTCGACTGCTCGATAACAGATGCCAGAAAGTGGCTTTGCTCTTCAGCTTGCATATCCTCGTACTTATCCGGGAGATCTTTCCTGAGAGTATCGGACTTCTTTGATCCCTTGCTATTTTGTTGTTTTTCCTTTTTCATCCCGCTCGTAACTTTTTAGAATTGCTAAGTAAATCTACAAAATCAGGATGAAATTTGCAAATGGGGGTCCACCCACGAACCAAAGAAAGGGCACCCAGGTTAGCAGATAAAAGTTGTCATCCTGATCCCGCCTTTGGCGGGAGAAGGACCCCCAATACTTTGGCTTTGCAATTTCAAAACTACCGATGGCTTTATCCTGAGATCAATGAGAAATGTAGAATTCACAATGCCGAATGGACAATGATTTTGGGGTGGGGCTATGTTCTGTAATAAATGTATAGAGTGATATTTATTAACTTCATACGCCAGAATAGGCTGGTAAGGTAGCTTCTCTTTGCCATAATGTCTTAGCTAAGCATGTTTAACCAATGATTTTGATTTCCACTTTCCGGTGAGGTAATATATGAACGACAGCAATGCCCCCGTGAACCATGCCATGGGGATACCCCACCAGATGCCTATTATCCCCATGTCGATCGATAGGTAGTAACAAAGCGGTATCCTTACCACCCATAGAGCAATGAAAGTAATCAGCATAGGGATCATGGTGTCTCCTGCGCCCCGCATCACGCCACCGATGGTAAACATTACTGTGAATACCACATAGAAGGGGCTCACAATATACAGATAGTCCATTCCGATTGCGATCACCTCTGCATCGTTGGTGAATAAACGCATCAGTGGTTCTGCCAAAAGAAGGGCGATAGCCGTGATCGTGAAAGCAAAGATGGAGGTCATGACTGCTGTTGAAATCAAACCTGTCCGCACCCTTTCGGGCTTGTTGGCCCCGAGGTTTTGTCCTACGAATGTGGATAATGCTGCAGCAAAGTTCATGGCCGGCATGGCTGCGAAAGAATCGATACGGAATACTACCGAATAGGCTGCTACCGAGTTGGTCCCAAAGGGATTTACCAGAAAGTACATCACCATCATGCTCAATGCCACAAAGGATTGCTGCAATCCAATCGGGATTCCTATGCGGATATTTGCCTTGAAAAGTTGCCTGTCGAAGACCATCTTCCGCCAGGAGAGATTGATGATCTCATGGGTCCTGTTCAGGTAAATGATCGCTGTTATAAAAGCACCTCCCTGGGCGGCGATAGTTGCATAAGCCGCACCCTCAATGCCCCAATCAAAACCCACAACAAAAAGAAAGTCGAGGCCTATATTCATAATGGTGGCTACGATCATGAAATACAAAGGAGTCCGGGAATCACCCAGACCACGTAAAATGGCGCTGGTAGCATTAAATCCGAAGAATAACACCAAACCTGAAAGATATATTTTGAGGTAGCTGTCGGCCTGCGGTATAATATCTTCAGGGAGGCCGATCAGGTGGAAAATATCTGAGCTGAAGTAGATACCCAGAAAGCTTACGAACAGGGAGGCGAAGAAGATAAATATGTACAGTGTATCAATGGCCCTTTTTACTTTGTCAAAGTCCTTGGCACCGAAATACTGCGAGATGATCACAGTCGAACCAATGGCAATCCCGATAATAAAAGAAATTAGTGTGAAAATGATCGGAAATGATGATCCTACGGCAGCCAGCGCTTCTTTACCGATATATTGGCCCACAATGATGCTGTCCACCACATTATAAAGTTGCTGGAACATATTTCCAAGCAACATGGGGGTGGCAAACTGGAATATCAGCTTGCTTTCTTTGCCAACACTGAGGTCTCTCATTTAATGGATCACTATGCCCGATGAGGGATAATCACCAAAGCTAATAAAAATAATTGCGGTTTGCAGATTAATTTCAAACGGGGAGAAACAAAAGAAAGCCTATTTTTGTTCCTGATATATGGTTGCATTGCAGAATCGAATAAAAGCTGTTGTCCAGGCACTGGTGATGATCATTATATTCTTCCCGGGCTGGATAAACGCACAGACAAATTACCCGCAGGATTATTTTCGGCCACCCGTCGACTTCAGGATGCTGTTGTCCGGAACTTTTGGCGAATTGCGTGCAGGACATTTCCACTCCGGTATGGATATCAAGACCGGTGGTGTATCAGGAAAAAACATTTATGCGGTGGCAGATGGCTATGTATCCCGTATCAAAGTATCTGCAACAGGGTTTGGGAAGACCCTCTACATCACTCATCCTAACGGCTATGTGTCTGTTTATGCGCACCTCAGCCGCTTCAATAAGAATATTGCTCCATATGTAAAGGCAACCCATTATCAGTATGAGTCTTTCGAGCTGAATGTTTACCCGGATAAAGATGAATTTCCGCTTAAGAAAGGGGAGGTGATCGCCTATTCAGGGAACACTGGTGGCTCCAACGGACCACACCTTCATTTTGAGATGAGGCTGCAGGTTTCACAGACGCCTGTAAATCCCCTTTTATTTGGCTACGAAGTGAAAGACTATATCCGCCCCGAGATACACTGGCTGAAGGTATATCCCGCAAGTTCCGGTGGCAGGATAGATGGCAATACTGAGGCAAAGGTGTATCAGGTCGATGGATGGGGCGAGCAGCACAGAATAAAAGATTATGATACTATTCATGTGAGCGGTGACTTTTCACTCGGGATCAACACCTGGGATAAACTAAACGATGCCTCCAATAAAAATGGTGTATACAGGATAGAACTGTACGCCGACAGCACATTGGTATACAGTCATGATCTGGAGAAGTTCGATTTTGCGGAGTCACGTTATATCAACAGCCTGATCGACTATCACGATTATGTAGATAAAAAAAGAAGGTACCAGCGGACGGAGATCGATCCCAACAATAAACTCAGCATATACCACAAAGTTGTAAACGAGGGCGTCCTTCACTTTGATAAGTCCGGTATCCATTATTTGGAATATGTGGTCACTGACTTTGAGGGCAATGTGTCCAGGCTCCCGATTGTGCTTATGAATCATAACGCAAAGCTTCTTATTGGTGAATTGCCGCCGGAGGGATCCGTGCATTTCCTTCACAACATGAAGAATGAATTTCAGGCAGAGCATTTTGAGATGAGCTTATCGGGAACGGCTATCTACCGGGATATGTGGTTTGAGTATGATACCCTTTCCATGCCCGTTGGTACTTATTCACGCATCCATCGTATCCACAACGATCGTACGCCTGTACACAAATACTACGATGTGAAGATCGTTCCTGATTCTATCCCCGATGACACATCTAAACTGCTATTGGCCAGGATTCCCGATAAAGGTGATTATATTTCTTATGGTGGGACCTGGGATGACGGTGCGCTTAAATCAAGCCTCAGGTCATTTGGTGATTTTGTGGTTCTGATCGATACCATCCCTCCGGAGGTCAACTCGGTAAATATCGCTTCAGGAACAATCAAGTCAGACAGAAAAACCGTGAAAGTCAAGATTGAAGACAATTTATCGGGTATCAAAAAATTCAAGGCGACCCTCAACGGCTCATGGCTGCTTATGGAGTATGATGCCAAAAACAGTTTACTCACCTATACGATCGATGAGCGGCTCAAGAAAGGCTCAAACATCTTTACGGTCGAGCTCACCGATCAGAGAGATAACACTACAATTTTTAAAAAAACCCTCGTGCGGGAATAGGCTAAAGGTTTAGAAGGCTGGATTCGTAAAGGAAATATTCGGCCAGCGCTTTCCGTGTATAATTAGTCAGTCGCTTGGTTACGCTGATGGTGGAATTTTCACATTTGATAAAATGCTGGATCTCATGCATACACCGCTTTTGGAAATTATCGGCCGGAAAGATCTTGTTCACCAATCCCAGCTGAAGGGCTTCTTCTACACTGAATTCGGGTCTGAACTGATATTCCAAAGCCCTTGAATGGTGTATATATTGAGAAAGGAAGAAAGGCAATGCACCTGAAGGATGCAGTCCATATTGATTATGTGCCATCACAAAGCGAGTGCCTTCTGTCGCATAGCGGATGTCCATGCTCAACACAGCACCGATGAATGGCGTAACAATATCGCCATTGATGCCTGAAAAGCATAGTTTCCTGTATTCCGACAATACCTTGATGATCTTGTTCAGGATGTTGATCTCCCGGAAACGAACATCCTTTTGAGCAAATTTGGGTGGGCTGTTATCGCCGCATTCTTCCTGCGGGCCGAGGATCCCTGTGATAAATTTATGGTAATCCTTTTCACCATAATTGCCTGCTTCATTGATGATGAACATGGCTTTGATTTCAAGATCTCCTTCGGTTTCTTTGATGTAATCGATAAAAAGATTGCTTTCATGGATGTCGGTCACAAGGTGGAACAGATCCTCTTTGAGGGTGATGATGGCCACATTGTCTTCAACAAGGGTTGTAAAGCTGCTTCTTTCAATGTTTTCCATGATGGTCTTTTAATTTGGTTCAGGAATAGATGTACCTCTGTTTTAAAGCATCCTTAAAGGTACAAAATATTTTCAGAGACTTAATTTTGGAGCACTTAAATGTAGCCAATTTCTCTATCTTTGCGCAATGGAAGAAACGATACTGATCCTCGATTTTGGTTCCCAATATACCCAGCTGATTGCACGACGTGTACGGGAACTGAATGTTTATTGCGAGATCCATCCTTATAACAAAGCTCCTGAGATCAATGAACACATCAAGGGAGTGATCCTTTCCGGTAGTCCCTTCTCTGTCAGGGGAGAAGATGCCCCCAATCCCGATCTGAGTGCTTTCCGCGGATCTGTTCCAACACTCGGTGTTTGTTATGGTGCCCAGCTGATGGCGCAACAGGATGGGGGAGAAGTGGCTCCTTCGGATGTAAGGGAATATGGAAGGGCTAACCTGGCATATATAAACAAGGACAGTGAGTTGATGAAAGGAATAAGCGACGGCAGCCAGGTATGGATGTCGCATGGCGATACCATCCTGAACATTCCTGAGGGCTTTGAAGTGATAAGCAGCACCCACGATGTGAAGGTGGCCGGATTCAAGATCGCCGGTGAGAAAACCTATGGAATACAATTCCACCCTGAAGTATACCATACCACAGAGGGAAGCACCTTGTTAAAAAATTATGTGGTTGATATTTGCGGATGCAGCCAGGCCTGGACTCCTGACTCTTTCATTGAAACCACCATTGCAAATATCCAGGAGACCGTAAAAGATGAAAAGGTGGTGCTCGGGCTCTCCGGTGGCGTCGATTCATCGGTAGCTGCCATATTGTTGCATCGTGCCATCGGCCCGAAGCTGCACTGCATATTTGTGGATAACGGCCTGCTCAGAAAATATGAGTTTGAGCGCGTGCTGGATTCATACAAAGGTATGGGCTTGAATGTGATCGGTGTTGATGCCAAGGACCGTTTTTATGATGCGCTGGAGGGAATATCAGAGCCGGAAGGCAAACGTAAGGCCATCGGACGCACCTTTATAGAAATATTCGACGAGGAAGCACATAAAATACAGGATGTAGAATGGCTGGCCCAGGGAACGATCTATCCGGACGTGATCGAATCAATCTCGGTGAAAGGCCCTTCTGCCACTATAAAGTCGCATCACAACGTTGGCGGACTGCCGGATGTGATGAAGCTGAAAATAATAGAGCCCCTAAACTCGTTGTTTAAAGACGAAGTACGGCGGATAGGCAAGGCGATGGACATGCCACAGCACATCCTTGGCAGGCATCCTTTTCCGGGACCCGGGCTGGGTATCAGGATCGTAGGTGAAGTGACTGCAGAGAAGATCAGGATACTGCAAGATGTGGATGATCTGTTCATCGAGGGCTTGAAAAAGCATGATCTTTACGATGAAGTGTGGCAGGCATTAGCAGTTTTGCTTCCGGTACAATCGGTCGGTGTAATGGGCGATGAACGGACCTATGAGAATGTGGTTGCCCTGAGGGCTGTGGGTTCGACAGATGGCATGACTGCCGACTGGTCACATCTTCCGTACGAGTTCCTGGCGAAGGTGTCGAATGACATCATTAACAGGGTGAAAGGCGTGAACAGAGTGGTGTATGACATCAGCTCCAAGCCACCATCAACCATTGAATGGGAATAATAAGCAATAAGCATGACCAAATACCTGCTCATCATCATACTCGCACTGGCAGCCATCACGGCTCCGGTAACACTCCTCTCCCAGGAAATCCTCAAGTCTGAGGTGATCGAAAAAATAGATGGGAAGAACTACTACATCCACACCGTGGAACAGGGACAAACCCTGTACTCTATTTCTAAGGTGTATGGCGTTCCCGTTGATGAGCTGAGGTACGAAAACCCTGATGCTAGCCAGGGGCTTGCTATCGGGCAGCTTCTAAGGATTCCGGTTACCAGCAGGGAAAAGATCATTACTGATGACCTGCGGAAGGGCGAATTCAGATACATCTTTCACATTGTGAGAAGTGGTGAAACATTGTACGGTATCTCCCGCATATATGATGTTAAGCTTGATGGTCTGAAAAAGGCCAATCCCGGATGGGAAGCAGGCTTAAGCCCGGGGCAATACGTGAAAATTCCTATGAAGGAAATGGTCGTTGCCAATCCGGTTAATAAGGAGGTCACGATAAGCGAAGTACAGCCACAGGAGGAAAAGAAGTTCTATGAACATGTGGTAAAAGAAAAAGAAACCCTCTACGGCATTGCCAGGATATACCGCATGAGTATCGATAGCCTGGCTTCTTTTAATCCCGGCCTGACGGATAAGATCTTTCCGGGCGAGGTAATTCGCATCCCGCTTACTGTTAACCCTGATAACTATATCACCCACCGGGTGCGCGAAAAAACAAAGCTGAAGAAGATTGCTACCAAGTATGCTGTATCCGTTACGGCTATGAAAGAGGCCAACCCGGCATTTCGTTCAAGAGTTTACCCGGGCGATATGCTGCTGATCCCTGTTGGCCCTCCATCAGCTACCCCTCCAGGTGATGTACAGATAGTTGTGGACACACCTGATGATACCCCAGCGGGGATTGTGAAATCCGACAGTGTTAAATGCTTCAACAGGAAGTACCCTTATAAAAAAGAGTTTAAGGTAGCGCTGATGGTGCCTTTGTATGCTGAAGAAGTCAGGGATATTGAAGTGAATTCAAGGGATGGTGATGTGGACCCATCAAAGTATAAATCCTTCAATTTTATACAGTTTTACGAAGGCTTCCGCATGGCCATGGAAGAACTGGAACAGCAAGGATTGAATGTCAGGTTGTATGTGTATGATGTCGACGAAAAGGTTTCAAAGACCATACAGGTACTACAACAACCTGAGCTTACGGGTATGGACATGATCATAGGCCCTTTCTTCAGCAGGAACTTTAAGCTGGTATCGAACTTTGCCGAAATGTTTGACATTAAGATCGTGAACCCGCTTACCCGGCGGGCTGAGGTGCTGACACATGAAAATGTATATAAATTCAAACCTTCACGGGAAGCGCAGCTGCCTATGCTCCCTGAATTTGTGAGGCAATATTATCCTGATGCAAATATCATACTGTTGAGAAACAATAAATACGAGTATGGTGATGAAATACAGGAGATCAAACAGTCGCTTGAGCAGGTAGCACCTTATGGCGTAAAGCTTGCCAACAAAGATATTTATAAGCTGATCAGGGAATATTCCGAGGCAGATACGAACCTTCTCCCCGGTGAATTGTACGCCGAGATCAATATAGAGAACAGGCTTATCCAAACTGCCCAGCTGGAAGCGGCGCCTGATGACAGTACGTTCTTTTCCAATGGTATTGCGGAGGTAGTTTATGCCGTTGACAGTGTGTACGGGATTATCAGGAATGCATCCGCAGTTCGCAGAAACCTGGTGATCGTGCTGACCAATCATGAGATACATACACCTGAGATTCTTACCAGGCTGAATGACCTGAAGGATACCTTCGATATTACTGTGGTTGGGATGCCGGAGTGGACCCTCCTCGATAACCTGGAAACCGATTATCTGCTTGATCTTAATGTGCATTTTTTCACGGATTCATATATGGATGAAGAGGATCCACGTGTTCATGACTTTATCTGGTCATACCGTGAGCGTTTTAAGACACATCCCGGAAATTATGCTTTCGAAGGTTACGATCTGGCTACGTATTTCCTGGGTGCCCTGATGCGTTTCGGTCCTGATTGTGAAGAATGCCTGCCATATTACAGGCAACATTTGCTGCAGGGGGAAATACAATTTATGCCTGCTTATCCCACAGGATACGAAAACAGGATATGGAACCTATGCCGCTACAGGAACTTTAAAATTGAAAAGATAAACCTACACTAAAGCCTTTAATATAAATTGTCATCCTGAAGAGCCCCAAGAGCTTGGGGCGAGGAAGGACCTCCAACAAGTTTGTACTACGATGAAAAAATCATTTTTAATTATCTCATTATTTTCTTTAGCTATCATCCTTTCCGCCTGCTCCAAAGTTAATAAGACTTTCTGGGAGAACGGGAGTATCAAGTCTGAGCTACCATATGAAAATGGCAAGCTGAATGGCCTTGCCAAATGGTATTATGAAGACGGGATTCTTCAGCAGGAGGTGCCCTATGTTGATGATATGATAGAAGGTACTTTGAAACGCTTTCACGATAATGGCCGGAGGGAAACGGAAGAAACCTATGTGCTTAATGTGAAGGATGGGATTGCTGTTGAGTACGATTATCCGGGAAATAGGGTTGAGCAAAAGTATTATGTCAACGATACCCTGCATGGTGTGTACAGGAAATGGTATGGCAATGGAGAATTGCAGATCTTTGGAGAATTTGTGAACGGATTGTACGAGGGGAGCTGGCTTTATTATGATGATTATGGTATCCTCATCGGAGAAGGAAAGTATGAAGCAGGCAGTGGCGTGCAGCGCTACTGGAACCCGGATGGATCCTTGCGGTCACGCACACCATATGTGAACAACCTTAAGCATGGGAAAGAGTATTACTATCTTCCTGATGGTGAGACTGAATATACTATTGAATACGAATTTGGTGAAGTCCGGAATTAACCAATTTCACATCCCGGTTTGCATCGTAAAAAAATTAAAAAAAATCTATGTATTTTTTGTTTTAGTAAAATGAATAACTGTACATTTGCACTGTGAAATTATTCACAATGTGAATTAATAACAATTAAGCGGGTATAAATATTTTAAATTATCAGGCAATGGATTTAGAAAGAATTATGAATGATCTCGCGAAGAAACACCCCGGTGAATCAGAGTATCTCCAGGCTGTGCGCGAAGTGTTGGAATCGATCGAAGAAACAGTTAATGAAAACCCCCATTTCGAATCAGCGGGTATCATCGACAGGCTGATCGAGCCTGACAGGATACTGACTTTTAAGGTTTCCTGGATGGGCGATGACGGCAAGGTGAATGTAAACCTGGGTTACAGGGTACAGTTCAACAATGCGATCGGACCGTATAAAGGCGGACTGCGTTTTCACCCTAGTGTGAACCTCAGCATCCTGAAATTTTTGGGCTTTGAACAGATATTCAAGAACAGCCTCACAACATTGCCTATGGGCGGTGGAAAAGGTGGCTCTGACTTCGATCCAAAAGGAAAATCAGATGCAGAGATCATGCGTTTCTGTCAAGGCTTTATGATGGAACTCTGGCACATGATCGGACCTGATACTGACGTACCTGCCGGCGATATTGGCGTAGGTGGCCGTGAGATCGGTTTCCTCTATGGTATGTATAAAAAACTTGCCCGCGAACATACCGGTGTTCTCACCGGTAAAGGCCGGAACTGGGGCGGGAGCCTCATCCGTCCGGAAGCTACCGGTTACGGATCAGTATATTTTGCAAAAGAAATGCTTGCTACCAAGGGCGAAACATTCGAAGGCAAAACCGTTTGTCTTTCAGGCTTTGGTAACGTTGCCTGGGGTGCAGCCAAAAAGATCAACGATCTGGGTGGTAAGGTAGTGACTCTTTCAGGCCCCGACGGATACATTTACGATCCTGAAGGCATCTCCGACGAAAAGATCGAATATATGCTCGAACTGCGTGCCTCTAACCAGGACATCGTTAAGCCTTTTTCATATGAATTCCCGGAAGCTGAATTCCATCAGGGAAAACACCCCTGGGAAGTGAAATGTGATGTAGCCATCCCATGTGCTACTCAAAATGAGCTGAACAAAGAAGATGCAGAACATCTCGTAAAGAATGGCTGTATTTGTGTTGCTGAAGGCGCCAACATGCCTTCCACACCGGAAGCTGTTGAGGTTTTCCTCGAAAATAAGATCCTCTTCGGACCCGGAAAAGCTGTGAACGCCGGTGGTGTTGCCACATCAGGACTGGAAATGTCACAAAACTCCATGAAAATTGGATGGCGTGCAGAAGAAGTTGACGAAAAACTTCACCATATCATGTGCAGTATCCACGAAGCATGTGTTACCCATGGTACTGAAGACGACGGATTCATCAACTACGTGAAAGGTGCCAACATTGCTGGTTTCCTGAAAGTAGCGAATTCAATGCTCGACCAGGGAGTGGTATAGAAGACCGACCCCGCTATCGGGGGAAGACCGAAGACCGAAGATCGAAGACCGAAAATCGAAGATCGAAGACCGAAGTGCGAAATAGCGTGCTTCGGTCTTTTTTTTATTTTTTATTGTAGTAAGGATCGCTGTCACTTTGGCGTTAGGCTTATAGTTCCTACCTGCCAGCGATCAGATCAAAGCAATTTTGAAGCTGGTTTGTTAAGATGGATTAAGGAAGATGAGGTGGGGCTATGTTTAACGGTTTGCAAGTATGGCGCCTGGCCGTTCTTTACTCTGATTAATATTGATTTGTACTATTTTCAATTTTCTAATTCTTTGTCTGTTTTTTTTGATTTAAAAATATTGAAGCGTTTATAAGGTTTGTTATTAATAACACTTATTGTATTCATAATTGAAAAACACACACCCATTGAAATACCTATAAAAATTAAGTAAGGTGCCATATTAATGAAGTAATTCATACTAAGGAAGTAATGCACTGCGAGACCAGGCAATATAAATACTAACCAAATCGTCAATTGAAAACGAATAACCTCATTGAAATGATCAGTTATACCTTCTACCTTACTTTTTTTATTATTCCAAATCAAAATAGTAGGGATAAAAAGTAGAAACAATCCGCTTAAATGAACTAATCCCAAAAAGAGTTTATCATTTTTTGCTTTTTTTTCTTTGGTTTCGTCTTCAACGAATAAACTAAAATCTACATCCAAAGCTTTTGCAATCATTTGAAGGGAGTAAGCACGAGGATCAACTTCTCCGTTTTCAATTCGTTGAATTGTTCTTGCACTTAGCTCTGTTTTGTCTGCTAACTCTTCTTGTGTCAGACCTTTTTTAATCCTTAATTCCTTTATTACTAATCCTGTTTTCATTTTTTTTGCTCCAAATGTCGTGATGATTAAGGTAACTATCCAACTACAAAAAAACGACATTCACACGACATTCAATTAAATACTTTGTTTTTTCTGTTCATTTCTTTGCTTGCCCACTGTGTCCGCCCTTGGTGGGAAGAAACAGCCTGTCCCGAGACGAGGGAAACCAAAGAAAGGGCAGCCCGGGGAATGATTTACAATTCTGTATTTGAAATGTGATAGTCGATCTTTGGTGTTCGATCCTCGATTTTCGATTTTCGATTCTCGGTCTTCGTTCTTCACTTGACTGCGCCCGGGGAGTAAATGCTACGCATTTATTTCACTACATAGAAATTCTGTAACAATGCCGGGTGACTACTACTACAAGGCCCATAGATTAAAATTGTCATCCTGACCCCGAGGACTCGGGGGAAGGACCCCCATCACTTTGGCTGTCGGCCAATTGAAACCACCCGTCAGCCTTTAGCACAAAGTCAACTAAAGAGTTGTTTCAGATATCGAAAAAAAATGATAAGGTGGGACTATGTTCTATAGCCTTTGTTACCTGCTCGGCTTTATTCCTCTCTATCAATTAATTTTCATTTTTCAATGATTGATTAAAAATTTGGAAAATATGTTCGGCATACCCGGTACCCGCTTCGACATATAGATTAAAAACTACCTTAACCCCGGCCTGTTTTAGCTCCTCCATTTCATCATCGTATCGGGAGAGTGCGGCAATCATAGTGTCATTGCCTTTAGTTTTAAGCTGCTTAATTACTTCCATATGAACTGAATGGTAAGAAGTAGCCATGATTATAAGTCTCAAATCAGATGACAAATCTATACGCTGCCAGAACTCCACATCAGTAATGTCTCCATGTACAACATGTCGTTCTTCTTTCATATGATTCCCTACTAATTCTAAATTATGATCAATTCCCAAAACGTTCATTTTATATTTTCTTCTCATAATATTAAAAACCTCTGTACCTGTCCTTCCCATACCTAATACAATTACTTCAGCATCACTCATTTCAATGGATTCATCTTCCAGTAAACGCTTTTTTCGTTCAAAACGTAAAAGCCAGTTCTGTAAACGTGCATAGATCCTCTGGGAACCAGTATTCAAGGGAGATGCAATA
>JAOZTN010000064.1:0-16851 GCA_029942245.1 Bacteroidales bacterium
AAACTTTCGAAGAAAACCTGACCAACATCGCAATTCTTAGTGAAGTAGAAATGAGTAAGATTTTTGGAGGCGATAATAATCCTTCAGGAACTACAACCGAAGACGAAGAAATTTGGATGTAGGACCATCCCCTGCAGATTTTTCAAGACATATAGCCCTTCCGGACAGAAACTTAGATCGTCCGGAAGAATAAATTTATAACGAATACATTTTTTTGCTTAACTTTCGTTCCCAAATTAGCATGATGGAACGAAGGTTTTTTTTATATCTTTTTTTAGCCCTTATCTTCTGCATATCCTGCACAAGCATTGCCTTCTCACAGGAATCTTCTGAAATCGATAGCTTGAAAATCATAGGAAGACAATATGCCGATGCCGGAAATTTCGATGCCGCAGAACTTGCCTTCAATTCAATCTTACTTATTGATCCGCAAAATATTCCAGCCAGGAATAACCTGGGAGTCCTATATAAATTACTTGGTCGATATAATGACGCATTGAGGGTGCTTGGTGAAGCTGAGGCCATTGTTAAACGGGATAGTGTGCCTGATTGCCCCAGCCTTGGCTATATGTATCTGAACATTGGTATAATCTACAATCAGAAACAGGATTTTGAACTTGCCTTGCAGTACCTGACTTTTGCTGAAAACCTATTCTTTCAGGCAGATATCCAATCAAATCAATCGAGTAAAGTCTATAACAATATCGGGAATTCTTATTTCGGAATGAATGACTTCCGAAAGGCACTCATCTCATATAAGCAGGGAATAGAAGTAAAAAAGGATATTAATGCTAGCGGTCTAGACATTTCCTATGCAAATTGTGCCAGTTCTTATGAAAAACTTGGTGAACTGGATTCAGCGAGTATATATTACAATTATTCAATAGAAGCTAAAATTGCCAGGTATGGTTCAGGCAATTTCAGGTTAATCAGTACATACAATAATTATGCAGTATTGTTACAAACCAAGGGGGAGAAACGCCTTGCCTATGAATATCTTGTAAAGGCTTTACAACTGGCTATAGATACTCTTCCGGCCAAACATCCAATTGTTGCAGAGTGCTATGAGCGCATAGGATCCTGGTGTTTAGAAGCCGGAGAGTCCGAAAAAGCTCTGGATTATTACCAGAAGGGAATTAATTCGATAATTTTCGATTTTTCAGCCACGGACGTTTATACTAATCCTAATCTAGATAGTGAGATTATTTCATCTCCCGCCTTACTAAAGATATTGATTGGGAAAGCAATAGCTCTTGAGAATATTTATGGTGATAGCGGTGATTCCAGGGATTTGCTGGCTTCACTTGAAGTGCTTGAACTGGCCAATATGCTGACTGAAAAAATGCGTTCATCCTACCTTGGGGAAGAGAGTAAGTTACTTATCACGGAACATGCAAGGGCAGGATTTGACCGTAGTATAAGAACGGCATATAATCTTTATAAACTAACGAACGAGCATAAATATGCTAATAAGGCATTCGAATCAGCTGAAAAGAGTAAATCTTCTGTATTGCTCGCGTCATTGCAGGAGGTAGAACGTAAAAAGAACCTGGCAATTCCACCTGAACTTAAGATCCTTGAACAGGACCTTAATTCGGAAACAGACATATATAAGAAAAAACTGTATGAAGAACGACAACGGCCTGAGCCAGATCAAAAGAAACTAGGAAACTGGCAAGCAAGGCTGTTCTTCCTCAGTCAGCAACTGGATAGCCTTGATCAGGTAATTAAGGAGCGATTCCCCGAATATGCAGCAAAATACGATAATGATGTGATCGATCTTAATGGCATTATGAACAGCCTCGAACCAGACAGAGTACTGGTCGAGTACTCCATGAGCGATACATGTTTGTTTATTTTTACAATTTCAAATGAAGACTATTTCATAGAAAGAATACTGATCGATTCTTCCTTTCACGCAGATGTGACCATCCTGAGCCAATTTTTAAGGAATAACGATTTTGCCAATAATAATTATGAAGATTACCAGGCATACCTGGATGCGGCATATTCATTATATCGCATTTTTCTGCTTCCTGTTGAGAAACAGATCAGTGGTAAAAAGCTACTGATCATTCCGGATGGGGAATTGGGTTATATTCCGTTCGAAGCCTTGCTAACAGAGATCCCGTCGGGGAATACAATGGAATACAGGACACTGCCATACTTGATCTACAAATACAGGACAAATTATTCATATTCAGCTACGTTGTATTTTGATGACGACAGCAAGCGAAAAGTAGCAGACAGGCAGTTGTTGGCCTTCGCACCTACATATGATAATATGGGTGAAATTAACATTGCCAAGTTTCCTTCCAACCGTGAATTTGCCACCTACCTTGTCCCGCTAAGGTTCATATCTACCGAGATCAATAATATCAGTGAGATATTAGATTGTGATCTGTACGAAGGCTATGCAGCAACGGAGAAGGAATTCAGGGAGCAGGCTTCGAATTACGATATCCTTCACCTGGCTATGCATACCCTTATTAATGATGAGAACCCCTTGTATTCACAACTTGTATTTACGCTTAACAACGATACCCTTGAAAATAATGACGGCTTGCTGAATGCTTATGAGATCTTTAATATGCAGTTACCCGCCCGCATGGCTGTATTAAGTGCTTGTAATACAGGGTATGGAAAGCTCCAGAAAGGGGAGGGGATCATGAGCATGGCCCGGGGTTTCATTTTTGCCGGTGTGCAGAGTATAATCATGACTCTGTGGGCTGTGGAAGATCAATCAGGCTCGGTATTAATGAGTAAGTTTTATCAGAACCTGGTAGAAGGCATGGAGATCGATGAAGCCCTGCGCGAAGCAAAACTTCAGTATTTAAGCGAGGCAGATCAGTTGAGTGCTCACCCATATCTCTGGTCCGGCTATGTGAGTATTGGTAGTACTGATGCTTTGATCGACAAAGGATTTGGAAAACTATACCAGGTTATTCTTGCTGCAGTTGGCTTAATCGTTCTTATCTTTTTACTCTTTATGTTCCGTAAGCGTAGAACCGGGGCATAAAAAAAACCCCCGATCACTCGGGGGTCCTCTTAAAGGTATGTCTTAATTCAATAAAATCAAAAAGTCTTGATCAGTCTTGGATACTTTTCAGTATCTCGTGAGCTTTGTCTTTGTTGAAGCTGCTGCTGTGACTGATTTTGCGGAATAGCTCAACTGCATTTTCAGTGTCATTCAATTTCAGATAACAGAGTGCAGCATACCATTCGGCACGCTCAATGTAAAGGTTTTGTTTATGCTCCATTATGAAACTAAAGGGCTGCAGTGCATTCCTGTATTGCCCTAATTCAATATTTGATATTCCTGAATAAAACTGTACTGGGATATTGTCTCCATCGCCTTCCAACACCAGTGCGAAATGATCCAGTGCAGATTCATATTCCTTATTTTCATATAGTTGAAATGCCTGTATTAGTGAGGCATTCTGGCTGTCTGTACCCCTGATAATCAATGCTGCATCAGGCTGATAATAGATTTTAAATAAATTATCGTTCGACATATTTCCATCAGGACGCAGTAAGTACAAAGAGACGGATGTAATGATGAGTAGCACAACAAATGATGCTGCTGCAATCCTTGATAATTTGTGTCGTAAGATAGTACGTAACAGTCCGGGTTGTTTCTTGTTTTGGGTGAGGTCGTGGACCAGGTCGAGTTTCTTTCTTAACTCAATTACCTCACTCTCCTGGATGGCTTCATCTATTTCTTCGTGAAGCTCGAACTCTGCCATGAGATCCGGGTCGTCCTTAAGGTCTTTCTCGAAAGACTCAAGTTCTTCCCCCATAAGCTCGCCACTGAGCTTCTCATCGATAAGTTCTAACAGATCTTTTTCTAGTGTTTTCATTGTCTAATTTTATTGAATTCAGGGTCGTTTTTTATCCTTTTCACCAGTATTTCTTTACATTGGAACTTTCTTTTCTTGGCGTACTTTTCGCTACCAAAACCCATTGTTTGTGAGATCTCTTGCAATGATTGTTTCGCGAAAAACAATCTTAGCACTTTCTGGCAATCCTCACTTAGCGTAAGGAAATGCTTCTGATAAAGTTTGAACCTCTCACTTTTCGGATCAAAAAATGATCCATCTACGGGTTCTTCTGCGATTTCAAATTCGCCTTCTGCATTCAGCTTTACACCTGAAGTTTTGCGCTTTTCAAGCTCTTTCAACCATAGGTTCTTTACAATAGCGTAAACATATGTTTTAAAAGAGCATGTGATCGCAAAGCTTTCATCGTTCACCTTCCTGTAAATCGCTACAATGGCTTCCTGGAAAACATCCCGGGCATCATCTTCATTACCACTGTTGTTATTTACGAAGGCCTTTACTGAGGGAAAAAACTTCTTGTAGATGTACTCCAATGTATCGGAGTCATGCAACCGTATACCCTCCAGTAACGATTCTTCAATGTAATGCATCACAGTTCCAACTATTAATACTGATTTTTGAAAAAGGTAACCCTGTTTCAATAAAAATTTTTCAACTTTTTTTTACGTCTTAGGCTTAGTCAATGAAAATCAGTGTGATAGTAAATAAATTAATTTCTGTTCAATTACTAATATACGACAAAATTATACTTTTGTTCCTTTTTTCAAATATTGATAGCTGAAATCACGCGAATATTGCTGATATTTATACTTATTTTAAATAGAATTCAACTATGGTCATCGTTTTGCCACCTCTAAGGATCATGCTTATTTTTTTTTGTAGCTTAATCTCTTTAAGCAACTTCGCACAGGATGAGCCCTCGGCACGCTTTGTTTTTTATAATGTTGAGAACCTTTTTGACCTGAATGACGATACATTGACAGTTGATGAAGAATTTACACCGGATGGTGCTAAAAACTGGTCGCAAACACGATACCGTGACAAGATCGAGCGGATAGCAAAAACAATTACGGCTGTGGGAGGATGGGAACTCCCTGCTATCATTGGCCTGTGTGAAGTCGAGAACAGGAATGTAGTCCTCGACCTGCTTGATCATCGTTTACTTATTAATAAAGGATATAAGGCGATTCATAAGGATTCTCCTGACAGGAGAGGAATTGATGTTGCATTCTTATATGACCCTCAGTTGTTCCAGCCAATCAGTTCAAACTGGATATCAATCCGCTTTGAAAATGAACCAGACACACGTACACGCGATATCCTTCATGTAGAAGGGGTGATATTTGCTTCGGATACTATACATGTTTTCATTAATCACTGGCCGTCACGTTGGGGTGGGGTGGAAGCGACTATTCCCAAAAGGGTGACAGTAGCTAATACGCTTAGAGAACATGTAGATTCTTTGTTTCTGATAGCACCAAATGCCAACATCCTGATAGCCGGTGACCTGAACGATAATCCGGTCGATCGCTCCGTATATAGTGTGCTGGGAGCTAAGAATGAAAGTGATAGTGTTCAGGGTGCGCTCGTTAATCTTATGTTTCCTATGTATGAGAACCCCGGGGAAGGGAGCCTGAAGTATAAGGCTGATTGGGAAACCTATGATCAGATCATTGTATCTCCTGCATTGCTTGACGATAAGGCACTGTCTGTAAAGGATGGAAAAGCATTCATCTTTGCAGCACCCTTTCTTTTAACAGAAGACGAACGCTACCTGGGGCAAAAGCCGTTCAGGACCTATGCCGGTCCATCCTATCTTAACGGGTACAGTGATCACCTGCCGGTGTTTATTGATCTTATGAAATAATTTGGAAACTTTACTTATGGAGGCCGCATTCTTTATTGTCGGGCTGTTCCCACCACCATCTGCCACCGCGGATATCTTCGCCGGGTTCAAGAGCCCTTGTGCATGGCTGACAGCCAATACTTGGGAAGCCTTTGTCATGGAGAATGTTATAAGGGATGTTATGTTCCCGAATCAATTCCCAAACCCTTTCTTCTGACCAGTCTAAAAGCGGATTGACTTTGATCAGTCCAAAGGTCTCATCCCACTCAACAAGCTGCAAGCCTTTACGTGTAACAGATTGCTCAGACCGCAATCCTGTGACCCATACTTTGATCCCTTGAAGAGCGCGCTTCATGGGAACGATCTTTCGGATGTTGCAACACGACTTCCTGTTCTCTATGCTTTCATAGAAGAGATTGATTCCTTTATTGTTGACCATCGTCTCAACCTGTTCAGCATCAGGAAAATATACATCAATCTTGATGCCGTAACGCTTTCTTGTTGTATCAATCAGGTCGAGGGTCTCCGGGAAAAGACGGCCCGTATCCAGGGTGAAGATCCTGACATCATTGCTGATCCCTGAAAGATAATATGTCAACACCTGGTCCTCGAGCCCTAAGCTGGTGGCAAAAGCAAGTTCAGTACCGTATTCAGCAGAAAAATAGGACAATATATCCTCTGCTGGAGCCTGCGCGAAACGTACGTTCAACTCATCAATTAGCAGCTTGGTTTCTGGTGAAAGCATATTATTGGGGATTGAGCCTAACAAAGGTAGCAATTTAATTAACTTTGATTCCATATAATTAGACACAAAAATAGATATGAAACTTCATTTTATTGCCATTGGTGGAAGCGCCATGCACAACCTTGCGCTTGCCTTACATAAGAAAGGATATCATGTCAGTGGTTCCGATGATGAGATATTTGAACCCTCGAAGAGCAGGCTGGAGAAATATGGCCTGCTTCCTGCTGAAACAGGCTGGTTTCCAGATAAGGTCACCGGTTTACTGGATGCTGTGATACTTGGAATGCACGCCAAAGCTGATAATCCTGAACTGCTCATGGCAAAAGAACTGGGTGTAAAGATCTTTTCCTATCCTGAGTTTTTATTCGAGCAGGCAAAAGATAAAAAACGTATCGTAATCGCCGGTAGTCATGGTAAGACCACTATTACGGCCATGGTCATGCATGTATTGCAGCATGCGGGAATTGACTTCGATTTCATGGTCGGGGCTCAGTTGGATGGTTTCGATGTTATGGTAAAGATCAGCGAAGATGCAGATTTGATGATCCTGGAAGGGGATGAGTACCTGACATCGCCTATCGACCTGAGACCAAAGTTTCATTTGTATAAGCCGCATATAGCGCTCATCACCGGTATAGCATGGGATCATATTAATGTATTTCCCACATTTGATATCTATGTCGATCAGTTCAGGCAATTCATTCAGATGATAGAAGATGATGGTTTGCTCACCTGGTATCAGAATGATGAAGAGCTTCAGGGTATTTCCGGCAGCAATTCCGGTATTCGAACGCTTCCTTATAATAAACCTGACTACCAGAAAAAAGGCCGCAATATTAATTTGGTAGTAGGACAGGACGAATATCCTTTACATGTTTTTGGTGACCATAATTTGCAGAATATCGCCGGGGCCATGGAAGTATGCCGTGAGCTTGGTATATCAGATCAAGTTTTTGCTGAGGCCATGTCATCCTTTATGGGGGCCTCGAAAAGGTTACAATTAATGGGAGACGGAGAGGATCGTTCTGTTTACCTGGATTTCGCGCATGCGCCATCCAAACTTGCAGCAACTGTCAATGCCATGAAGGAGCACTATCCGGACAGGAAGCTGGTAGCCTGCATGGAGTTGCATACATATAGCAGCCTGAGTGAAGACTTCCTTAAACAATATAAAGGCGGAATGGATGCTGCGGACCAGGCCATGGTATACTTCAACCCTCACGCCCTGTCCATTAAGAGACTGCCGGAGATCACCACAGAGCAGGTTAAAGAAGCATTTGGACTGGAGGGCCTTCTGGTGTACAATGACTCCTCAGAGATGCTCTCAGAGCTAATGGACAGGGATTGGAGAGCTTCAAACCTTCTCCTGATGTCATCAGGAAATTTTGACGGCTGGGATATACCGGACATAGCTGCAAAAATCACCAGCTAAACCCAAACTTCGAAGTTCAGGTCTAAAATATCTGAAAAAAAAAGCTGCCATCAGGCAGCCTTTTTTTATTATCCGTTCATGGAGATTAGAAACTCCTCGTTGGTCTGTGTAAATTTCATTTTGTCCTTCAGGAATTCCATAGCTTCCAGCGGATTCATATCCGCCAGGTGGTTCCTGAGTATCCAGATACGTTGCAGGTTTTCCTTGTCCAGCAAGAGGTCATCCCTCCTGGTACTTGAGGCAACAATGTCGATGGATGGATAAATACGTTTATTCGACAGTTTACGGTCGAGTTGGAGCTCCATATTACCGGTTCCTTTAAACTCTTCGAAGATAACTTCGTCCATTTTCGAGCCTGTGTCGGTCAGGGCTGTAGAAATGATGGTAAGTGAACCACCGCCTTCAATATTCCTGGCAGCTCCGAAAAAGCGCTTGGGTTTTTGCAGTGCATTTGCTTCGACCCCACCGGAAAGAACCTTGCCGGATGCAGGTGATACAGTATTGTATGCACGCGCGAGACGTGTGATAGAGTCGAGGAGGATCACTACATCGTGACCACATTCTGTCAATCTCTTAGCTTTTTCAAGCACAATGTTGGCAATTTTTACATGCCTTTCAGCCGGCTCGTCGAATGTAGAAGAGATCACCTCAGCTTTCACAGAACGTTCCATATCAGTAACCTCTTCAGGCCTTTCATCAATCAGAAGAACAATGAGATAAGCTTCAGGATGGTTATGTGCAATAGAGTTGGCAACAGACTTTAGAAGGATGGTTTTACCTGTTTTTGGTTGAGCGACGATCAATCCACGCTGTCCTTTCCCGATAGGGGTGAACATGTCGATGATGCGTGTGGATATGGCTTCATCCGGGTTGGGGTTGGTCGAAAGATCGAATTTCTCCTCCGGGAATAAAGGTGTAAGGTACTCGAATGGAATTCTGTCGCGAACCTCTTCAGGTGTGCGTCCATTAATATTCTCAACTTTGATCAGAGGAAAATATTTTTCTCCGTCCTTTGGCAGCCTGATGCTTCCTTTAACAGTATCACCTGTTTTTAGTCCAAATAGTTTGATCTGTGACTGACTCACATAGATATCATCAGGTGAGTTGAGGTAATTATAATCGGATGAACGTAGGAAACCGTAGCCATCAGGCATGATCTCGAGCACACCTTCGCTGGTGACTACGCCATCGAATTCAGCATAAGCTTCCTCATCCCTGCGATTGAATTCTTTTTTGTGAAACTTCTCTTTATCATGGTGTGAAGGTTGCACAGGAGCTCTATCTCGTGGTGCGTTTTCCCTTTTTCTTTCTACCGGGGCTTTTTCCTTGCTTTCCCTCGGAGGTTCAGGAGTTTCTGCCTTTTCGGATTTAGGCTTACGTCCCCTTCCTCTGGGTTTTTCATCCTGCACGCGGATGTCGGCAGGTTTTTCTTCTTTGATGGCGGGTTTATCCTCCTTTTTCTCGGGGTTTTTATTTTCAGGTGCCTTGTTTTTAACAGGACGACCACGGCGTTTAGTATGTTTTTCAGCCTTTTCTTTTTTCAGGATTTCCTGGGAGGGATTCAGTGCCTGTTGATCGAGGATCTTATAGATGAGATCCTGCTTTAAAAGTTTTTCGTACTTCGGAATATTCAGTTCTTTGGCTATGTCTTTTAGCTCAGAAACCAGTTTTCCGCTTAGTTCAATAATATCGTACATAAATAGTGGTGTTAATTAATTGTGGAGATATATCCACACAGTTTTGCCTGAGAGGCATTACGCGTTATAGCGATTAAGGTAATTGATTTAAATTTTATAATGGATATAAAGGAATATATCTGGATATGATATCCAATTGATGCTGCAAAGATAATAATATTTTACAAAAGCAAGTTTTTTATCTTTGTGGAAATTATTTTTCAGATGATACAGCGTATACAATCATTATTTCTATTTCTGGTATTTGCAATCAGCCTTGCAAACTATTTTTTCCCCATTGCCAGTTTCTGGGGTGATCTTTATGTGATCAAACTCGGTGTTTTTGGTGTACAAGAGCAATTCCAATATGACGCAATTTGGCCAAACACCATATTATTAACCGTATTCCCGGGCCTGATAGGCTTCCTGGCTTTCGTGACCATATTTATATATAAGCGGCGGCTGGTACAAAAACGACTGATCAGGTTCGATCTGCTTCTGAGCATTGTGTACCTGGCACTTATCTTTTTCTATTATGTGCCTGAATTGGAAACTATCACTGAAACTTATGCAGATTATATCAATGAGCCCGGCATTTATTTGTCGATCGCTTCGGTATTGTTCCTGATCCTGGCACTCCGGTTTATTATCAAAGATGAGAAGCTGATCCGTGCAGCCGACAGGCTCAGGTAGTGGTCAGACCTTATTTTTATCCTTTTCCAGTATTTCCAGGTCTTTTATAGTCCTGCCATCGATGGTGAAGCGCAGGCATGTTATCTTTTGATGCAGCCCATACCTTCCTGCAGAGCCCGGGTTCATGTGCATCAGCTTTCGTTTATCATCATACATCACCTTCAGGATATGTGAATGCCCGGAAATAAATAGATCCGGTTTTTCCCTGCTGAGAAGTTCGCGCACACTATTATCGTAGCGGCCGGGGTAACCACCGATGTGTTTTATCAACACTTTCTTGCCTTCACAGCTGAATATCTGTACCTCCGGGCATAGGATACGAACATCCTGGCCATCGATATTTCCATAAACAGCACGCATACTTTTAAATGCTTCCAGCTCGTCGTAAGTACTGACGTTGCCAATATCCCCGGCATGCCAGATCTCATCGCAGTCTGCAAAAAAATCGAAAATACCGGGGTATATCCAGCTGTGGGTGTCAGATAATAGTCCGATACGCATCATAAGCTACATGGTAGTATTATTGTTATTGGGAATGTAGTGGTGGTTCGAATCACTATCGAGGCTGAAAGAAATTCCGGCAGAAAGAAATGTACGTACGGCCTTACCTTTAAGTATTCCCGGGCTCCAGTACACTTGCTTCAGCAGATGAATGGCTTCTTCGGTACACCCACCTCCCAGTGGTTTGTCAATGACGAGGTTGGAAATATGTCCGCTTGTTTCAACAATGAAGCTGAGTTTTACACTGCCTGAAATGTTTTGAGTATAAGCTAATTCCGGGTATTTCATATTTTCAGTAATGAACTTTCCAAAGTCCATCTTCGGGTCTGTGAAAACAGGTTTTGGTGCCTGATCGAGGGCTTTTGTAGGGTAAACTGCGAGGCTGCTGTCAATAGGGCCTGCATATGCTTCATAGGCGTCAAGTCCCTTTTGCTTACAATTTCGCTTATACTTCTTAATGTTGAATTTCACCGGTATCTTAACATCCTCGATGATATGATTACTCGATTTTACTGCCGGATAGAAGAGAAGCAGCTTACAGATCCGCAGGGCCTCAGCATCCAGCTCGGGAGTGAGTCCTTCGAGAATACGATAATTCGTAGTCTCACCATTCTGTAATACCGTGATGAGCATTACTACGTTTCCTTCCACCTTCTTTTCCATCGCTTCTTCCGGATAATTCATCTCAGTGCAGATAAATTCCTTCATCCAGCTGCTCCCTCCGTAGGGCATGGGTGGCGTGTCCATCTGGGCAAAAGTCGAAAAACCCAGCAGAAAGATTGCCAAAAAAGAAAGAATCAAAAATTTAAGCCATTTCATTGTCCTTGTATTAATATGGACGAGTGTACTCAAAAATAAGCATTTTTTCCTACTTTTACATTTCCATGGAGAGTACGATATATATTGTTTCAGGATCAGCTTTGTTGCTTGGTGCGGCAATTGCCTGGTTTTACGCCCGTATCAGGGCCGCTGCAGAGCGCAACAGCATTGAAAAAGAACTTGAAATAAACAAAGACCGGCTGGCATCTGCAACGATTAGCCTCGAGCATACAAATAAAAGCCTTGAAGAAGAGCGACGGAAAGTTTCAGAACTGAGCCAAAAGCTTGCAGTTGCCGGCGAGCGGGAGAATTCATTGCAGGAGAAATTCGACTCATACCGTAAAGAACTGGAAAACCTGCAGGACAAGTTCAAGCTGGAATTTGAAAATGTTGCAAGCAAAATATTGAAGCAAAATACATCCGACTTTTCAGAAAGTAACCGCAAAAGTATCAATGAGATCGTTGACCCATTAAAAGAGAAGATAAAAGCATTTGAAAAGACTGTCAGCGAGACCTACGAAAAGGGTCTGGAGCAACGTTCAGGCCTGAAGGTGGAGATAGAGAAGCTGGTTGATCTGAACCGAAAGATTAGTGAAGAAGCCAATAACCTGACACGTGCTCTTAAATCGGACAGTAAAAAGCAGGGAAACTGGGGTGAGATGGTACTGGAGAGGTTGCTGGAACGTTCCGGCCTCATAAAAGGGGAGGAGTACGTCGTACAGGAGTCGTACAGAAATGATAAGAACGAACTGCTAAGGCCCGATGTCGTGATCAAACTGCCGGAGGAGAAACACATCATTATCGATTCCAAGGTGTCTTTAACTGCCTATGAATCATTTATCAGTGCAGAAGAAGACGACGATAAAACCAGATTTATCAAAGCCCATGTACATTCCGTCAGGGAACATGTTAAAGAGCTGGCTGAAAAAAATTACCAGCTGACAGAAAAACTGGATTCTCCCGATTTCGTATTACTCTTCCTGCCACTTGAATCAGCATTCAGCCTTGCAGTACAGGAACAAACGGATCTTTTCTCCTTTGCCTGGGACCGGAAGATTGTGATTGTCAGTCCAACAACGCTTCTGGCTACCATGATGACGGTAGGGTCGATTTGGAAGCACGAGAAACAAACACGTAATGCCATTGAGATCGCAAGTGAAGGAGGAAAACTGTATGATAAGTTCGTTGCTTTCCTCGATGACCTGGAAAATTTAGGAAAACAACTTTCCCGTGCACAAAAAAACTATGATGACGCCCACAACAAATTAGTATCCGGCAGGGGAAATATCATTGGCAAGGTTGAGAAACTGAGAAAACTCGGCGCCAAAACTGCGAAAGACATCCCTCAGGATTTCCTGCCGGAAGGTAGTCAGGAAGATGAGGACGACTCATGAAAATACGACTGATAAGCATCCTTTTAATACTTTCTTTTACAGCATGTTCCAGCCTGAATAAGTTAAGCCTTTATAACCTTTCAGGCCAGTACGACAATACGCTTTTCACCCGCCTGGATGCAGTAGCTTTCAATACGGATGATCAATCAGTTTCTGTATTCGTTCCCATACTGATGAGTGATATGGTATCTGCTTTCGATGAAAATACCGGAAAAACTCACCGGGATGCCTTGCTCAGGTATGAGATGTTTGAGAACTATGATTCTAAGCAAATTCTCGATAGCGCCGGCATTCTCATCACTGACAGCAACCTGATGCTGATCGACACTATGATTTCCTTTAAGATCAGGTATCCATCCTCCAATAAGTTTATTCTCAAACTTGAGCTGGTTGACTTGAACAGGGTAGATGTTGTGCGTAACTATCTTTGGCTGGATAATTCAAGCCCCGCTTCTTCAGATCATTATTTGCTAAAGGATGCGGATGGCGACCTTATGTTCACGAAGAATGTTAGTGGAGAGGATGATTATTCATTTGAACTGACAGATAAGGCTGCACGTAGTGTATATGTACGTTATTATAAACGTGATTTCCCACTTGCATTACCACCATTTCTGGAGGAGACAGAGACGAATTTCGAATATGGAGCTGATAGTGTATTTGTTATTGAAGCCAGGGATGGAAGTACAGCACTTTTTCATTTGCCTGAAAAAGGTTTTTATCACTTCCAGACTGACAGCAACAAAAGGGGTGGGTATACGATCTTCAGGTTTGATCCTGGCTTTCCTCAGGTTCAGAGTTCCAGTCAGATGCTTGATCCTCTGCGTTATATAACAACTGTAGCTGAGTTCAGGGAAATGCAGGATGCAGTTGATGTAAAACTTGCTATTGATAATTTCTGGCTCAATAATGCCGGCAATCCGACACGCGCAAGAGCCATGATACAAAAGTATTACGGCAGGGTTGTAGATGCCAATCAATATTTTACTTCTTATCATGAAGGCTGGAAGACGGACCGTGGCCTGATGTATATTGTTTACGGCCCGCCAAGGATCGTGTATCGTGGTGAGGATATAGAAGAATGGCTTTATGGCGAGAAAGGGAATAAGAATTCCATCCGTTTGCAGTTTGTAAAGGTCATCAACCCTTTCAGTGAGAATGATTACAGTCTCATCAAATCACCTTCATACAAAGAAAAATGGTATAACATTGTGAGTACCTGGAGAAGATAAGCTTATCTCAACAGTATCATCCTGTTGGATGAAGTCTTTCCATTCACGACCAGTTTGTATATATATATACCATTTTCAAGGTTTTCTGCATCCCAGCTGATCTGATGATCACCGGCTTGCTGATAGCTATCGGCCAGTTTCTCTATGATCCTTCCATTCAGGTCAAGAATATAGAGTTTCACATCAGCATTTTGATTTAATGTATAAGCAATGTTGGTGGAAGAACTGAATGGGTTGGGTGCATTCTGTTTTAGATTGAATCCCAGGTTTTCACCTGATTCATCTATACTAACAGGATCTAAGACACAAAGGGCTTTAATACAGAAGTTTCCAGTATTGAGATATCCCGAAGGATCATCGTAATTATAGAAATCTTCCCAACCCTTGGCAGTCATATAATAGCTTTCACCCTCATTTGCAGCGGACTCAACCAGGGTTCTGGAATCGGCACCCAGTAAAACCGGCACAATGCTGGTTCTGTCGTAGGGATGCCCTCCACCATCAAGCATAAGGTAAATATAAAAATCATCTCCTGGCGATAACGGAATTTCAACATCTAAAGCAATTGTATGAAGGCCCGATAACTCAACAAAATCCGATTGGCTGGTCAGCTCACCGCTTAAGACTCCGCCTGAAAACTCGTCGTAGATCTTTACTGTGTAATTTACATCATTTACAGCCGTAAAGAAACTGACAGCAGTAATGGATTCATCTGCATCAGAAACGAAGGCATTAAATGCTTCGGTAGTCCCGGTTTTGTTGTCACGCCACCCATGATAGTCGTGGAAATAGGCACGGTCGTATTGCAGAGGACCGGTCTTCTGGAAAGAAATGGCACCCATCTCAGGGTTCTGACAAGCATGCTTATCGTAATATGAGATCCAGAAATAGCCACTGTTTCCCCAGCCACTACCCCAGGAATTCTTCACCAGCCATGCTCCCGGCTCGGGGGCCTGTGTATCGCGGTTATCATCCCAGCCTATAATTGCTACCGCATGGTTAGGGTCATCATTGGTTTGAGGAGGCTGATAATGTTCAAATTGCGCATTAATATAAGAGCCGCTGTAGCACATGCAGGTGCCAAGCACACCGTAATCTATGATTGATTGTTTGATCACATCTATATTTTCTAAATTCTCACCTGCAATCATCCATATAATATCCTCTGAATAGAAGTAATGATAGCTGTCATTGTAGCGCTCTGGCGGGCTGCTATAGGATTGTCCATCGATTTCCCTAACAGCGCCTTCAAGTCTTGAAAGATATGCAGAAGTAACCCTGTAATCGCCTCCCATGTGAACTTCGAGTCCACCTCCGGTAGGAGGATCTGTATCATCGTTATTGTGCTGGTTAAAGCCATTCCACCAATCGAGGTGATATTCTGCCAGGGCAGGCTCTCCTGTCTCCCCGGCTGCTGCCCAGGCACCGTTCATTAACATATTGCCTTCCATGGCAGCATAGGCACCATGTGTCCAGCAGGTGCCGCCCTGTTGCGATTTAACAGATGTTACATAATTATTGCCGTTGTAGTCGCGCAGGTCGAAGGTTTCAGGTATCTGTGCAAACAATGCTACTGGTAAACATAACAGTAAGAGAAGGGTCAGCTTTTTCATGATGTGGTTTTTTGTTGTTTGAAAGTGTAAAGATATAGAGTTTATCTATATTAAAAAAAAAGCCTTGAAAAACGGTTTGAAAAGGTTGGATGTAAATTACAAGACTTATCAAGATGTTCGAACCGGGTGTTTTCCAAAGCTTTTGTAACGATTGCTCATCATTATAGACAAGGCCTCTATATAAAAGGTTGCACACATTGTGGTATTTTTTATCTTTGGTGATATAATTATTGTGATGAAAAAAGACCAGATGATATTCGGAATACGACCTGTAATGGAGGCACTCGATGCCGGTAAGGAGGTTGATAAGATACTGTTACAAAAAGGCTTAAGAGGGGATTTGTTCCGTGAGTTAATGGACAAAATCAGGGATTTGGATATTCCTTTGCAAATCGTTCCCCTGGACCGACTTAACAGGGTCACACGAAAGAATCATCAGGGAATCATTGCATTCTTTTCACAGATATCCTACCATAAGCTGGACCAGGTGATGCCTGGCGTTTATGAGCGTGGAAAGACGCCGCTGGTACTCATCCTCGATCATATTACTGATGTTAGAAATTTCGGTGCTATTGCACGTACGGCTGAATGCTCGGGTGTAGATGCCATTGTGATACCATCGAAAGGCGCGGCAGCCATCAATGAGGATGCCATGAAAACATCTGCGGGCGCATTGAATATTATTCCGGTTTGCCGGACCGACAAATTGACTGATTCCGTTAAGTATCTGAAGGATAGCGGTCTGAAAGTCGTTGCTGCCACAGAAAAGGGAAGCACTTTCTATGATGAAGAGGATATGGATGTTCCACTGGCTATTGTGATAGGCTCGGAAGATACCGGGGTTTCTGAAGGCTTATTAAAGCTCAGCGACAGCCTTGTTAAGATCCCGCAGCAAGGCAGGATCGGCTCACTGAATGTTTCGGTGGCAGCCGGGGTGATGCTGTTTGAGGCTCTACGGCAGCGCAAGGCATAAAAAAACCCCGCTAAATAACGGGGCTTCTCATTTTTATCCTGTTTTTCTTTAGAATCTCTTTTCTTTGATCCTTGCTTTCTTACCTTTA
>JAOZTN010000065.1:0-1177 GCA_029942245.1 Bacteroidales bacterium
TCACCTCGCCCAGGCATGTAGGCTCGGGGCTCCAGGTGAAGTATACCGTTGGGCGCTCGGGTACGAGCACCTGGTGGGTAATACTGTCGTAACATAACAAGCCACTGGAATCGGAAGTGATCAGCAGGGTCACATCATACAGGCCACCAGCTCCATAGGGATGTGCCGGATGTTGCAGGTCGGAGCTGTTTCCATCACCAAAGTTCCAATCCCATTCAACAATGAAATAGCCTGAAGGCGCAGTTGAAAGGTCGGTAAACTGTATGGTATCACAGCTTAATATGTTATGGGTGAATTCCGCATTGGGTGGCTCAGCTACGAAGATAGGCTTGGTAATGGAAGTCTGACAGCCATTAATAGCCATCACATAAAGCGTTACCTGCATAGCTCCGAAAGTGGTATAGGTATGCGATACAATTTGTCCGGAGCCTGTGCTACCATCACCAAAGTCCCAGTCCCATGTGAGAATAACATCAGGACTGATACCTGTGAAGGTAATGTCAGAATTAAGACAGGCAGAACTGGCGCTTGTCGTGAAGTCGATATCCGGATGGTTGTAAACAAATACCTGGTGTATCGTTTCATCCTGGCAGCCCTGGTCGTCGGTATAAGAGAATATCACACTATAAACACCCGGACTTGGATATAAATGTGTAGGATTCAGGTCGGTGGAGAAGTTCCCGTCACCGAAATCCCATTGCCATGCGATCAGGTTTGCGATTCCTGTACGTGTAAAGAACACCATATCATCAATACATACCGAGTCGTTGGCTGCAATGGTAAAATCTGCATCTATTTGCGGCCATTCATATACATTGCTTTCGATAATGCTGTCGCACGTCCATACTGAGAATAGTGTGTCGTGATAGGTTCCTGTATTGTATACCCAGGATCCTCCCGGCAGCAGTAGTGAATCACCAAAGCAGATGGTATCCATATGCACCTCGAAGTAGGTGGGGTGAATGGTCAGCTGCATCTCGTCAAGAGAGTCACAGTTGATCACGTTGGAAGCTACGAAGGTAAAGTTCACAATACCTGTTTCTCCGGGTCCCGGAAAATATACCGGTACTTCTACTGTTGGATCAGGTATGGTACCAGTACCATCATGTGACCACATGCGGAAGATCTCATTGAATGCTGTCGGTGGCAGGGTACATGTTGAGAAGTCGAATGGCAG
>JAOZTN010000065.1:1277-13763 GCA_029942245.1 Bacteroidales bacterium
CCAAAGTCCCAGACATAATCAGTGAAATTGTATAAACCAATGGCTGTGAAATCAACGATGTAACCTTCACAACTTGGCGAAGGTGTGATGTTAAAGTCGATCAGCGGTTCAACAACCACACGCTGGTGTATCATGGTATCAAGGCATCCATTAATGTTGGTTACGATCAGCCTAATATCGTAGGTACCCGGATTTGGATATACATGAGTAATGGTTTGGCCACTTCCGGTAAAAGTATCACCGAAGTCCCAATCCCAGCTTACTATATCAGGTGTGCCTGTTCCATTAAAGGTGATCAGCTCATTCACACATGATGAGTCGTTGGGTGATATGGTAAAATCACATGTGGGCAGTTCAAATATAGTTACAGGGTGTACAATAGTATCCCGGCATGAGTTATCGTTATATACGATAAGTGAAACATTGTAAATACCAGAAGCAATGTATGTATGCGTCTGGTTTTGACCGCTAGCAAAAGAGCCGTCATCAAAATCCCAGTACCATTGGAGGATGGGCGTTGTACTTGTCCCGTTAAATGTGAGCTCTTCATTAGCACATATGGAATTGCCCGGTGATACAGTAAAATCAGCCTGGGGCAGCTCGAATACCTGTATAGTATAGATGACCGTATCAGTACAACCCTCATTGTTAGTTACTGCCAGCGTAACATTGAATATGCCCGGTGAAGACCAGGAATAAATAATGTTTTGGCCTGTATTATTATTTCCGTCGCCCATATCCCATACCCAGCTCACGATGGTTGTTGTTGAAACAGCATCCAGGAATACATTCTCATCCACACAAACCGAGTCGGGGGGTGTGAAGGTGAAGTCGGCTTCCGGACTGTCAAAAACAGTAAGGATCATGAATGAGGTGTCGTTGGAACATGGTATCCTTGCCAGGGAGATAAGAGAGAGCTGTACGGCTCCCAACTCACCTGGTGCAGGTGTATAGATGGGATGCAGTAGTGTCGGGTCGTTGAACGAACCCAATCCTCCGAACCATCTCAGTGAATCATATGCACTGGCCGTTGCCAGCGTTGTAGCAGTGGAAAAGTCATAGGTGTAATATTCGCAAATGGTCTCATCGCTACCGGCATAGGCAAATGCGGGTTCCTGTACGATATGAGTTTTAATTACGGTATCGGAACAAACTACCAGCCTGATGTCGAAGGTATCGAAAGTGGCATAGAGATGGGTCACAATTTGCCCAATGCCGGTACTTCCATCCCCGAAGTCCCATTCCCAATCAGTGAAGGTGATAGTATCGGGTGAGCCAGTGAATTCAACCAAACTGCCCAGGCAACTTGGTGTCGGGTCAATGGTAAAGTCAACAGAAACATCGATGACCACTCGTTGGTGTATGGTGGTATCTGTACATCCGTTGCCGTTTGTGGTTACCAGCATTACATCATAGATTCCGGCACCGGCGAATATATTGCTTACATTCTGTCCGCTGGCAATATTGCCATCGTCAAAATCCCAGTCCCAGCTGGCGATATCGCTTGATCCTGTTCCATTGAAATAGACTGTTTCCAGGCTACAGCTGGTATCATTTGGCATCATAGTGAAATCCGAAGTAGGCAGTGAATCAATCCTGACCGAATACATGAGTGTATCCATACAGGAATTATTATTGAGCACATAGAGGTATACATCGTAGTCACCGAAAGTGGCATAGGTATGGTTTACGACCTGTCCGCTTGCTGTATTCCCGTCGCCGAAGTCCCAATCCCAATCAGTGATCGTGGTGGTACTGCCGCTTCCATCAAATGTCATTTCAGTATTCAGGCAAACGGTGTCGCTAGGCATGATCGTGAAAGAAGCACCCGGCAATTCGTGTACCTCAATGGTCTGGAAGATGGTATCGGTACATCCATCAGTATTGGTTACTACCAGTCTGATATCATAGAATCCCGCAGCTGACCATGCATAAATTACGTTTTGTCCTGTTGTTGTATTTCCATCATCGAAATCCCATTCCCAGAGGTTTATGGTTGTTGTGGAATTAGCATCCAAACTAAGCGGTTCATTCACACAGATCGAATCAGGTGGTGTGATGGTAAAGCTTGCTTCAGGTCCGTCGAACACGGTCAGGTCCATGAATGAAGTATCGTTGCCGCAGGGTATCCTGGCCAGAGCAATGAGCCCCAGTTGAACGACTGTTCCTTCTTCACCCGGAGCTGGAGTATAGATAGGATGCAGCAGGGTAGGATCATCAAAGGTTCCCAATCCGCCAATCCAGCGCAATGAGTCATAAGCATTGGCCGTGGCAAGCATTGTAGAGGTTGTGAAATCGAAGCTGTAATATTCGCAAATGCTTTCATCGCTACCGGCATCAGCAAAGGCAGGTTCCTGTACGATATGAGTTTTAATTACAGTATCGGAACAAACTACCAGCCTGATGTCGAAGGTATCGAAAGTGGCATAGAGATGGGTCACAATTTGCCCAATGCCGGTACTTCCATCCCCGAAGTCCCATTCCCAATCAGTGAAGGTGATAGTATCGGGTGAGCCAGTGAATTCAACCAAACTGCCCAGGCAACTTGGTGTCGGGTCAATGGTAAAGTCAACAGAAACATCGATGACCACTCGTTGGTGTATGGTGGTATCTGTACATCCGTTGCCGTTTGTGGTTACCAGCATTACATCATAGATTCCGGCACCGGCGAATATATTGCTTACATTCTGTCCGCTGGCAATATTGCCATCGTCAAAATCCCAGTCCCAGCTGGCGATATCGCTTGATCCTGTTCCGTTAAAATAGACTGTTTCCAGGCTACAGCTGGTGTCATTGGGCATCATGCTGAAATCGGAGGTAGGCAGGGAGTCGATCCTGACGGAATACATGACAGTATCGGTACAGGAATTTTCATTGAGCACGAAAAGGTATACGTCATAGTCGCCTGAAGCGGCATAGGTATGAACTACATTTTGCCCGCTGGCGGTATTTCCGTCACCGAAGTCCCAGTCCCAGTCGGTAATAGTCGTGGAACTGGTGGCATCGAAGTCCATCTCGGTGTTCAGGCAAACGGTATCATTTGGCAGTATGGTGAAGTCAGCATCCGGCAGCACATGGATTTCCAATGTATAGATCACTGTATCAACGCATGCAGAGTCATTTATTACGGTCAGCATAACATCGAAGAAGCCATCAAGAGCATAAGCATGGCTAACATTCTGGCCGACATCGGTATTTCCATCACCAAAGTCCCAGTTCCATGTATTTATGTTGGTTGTGCTTGTTCCGAAGAAGTCTATCATTTCGCCCACACAGAGTGAATCAACAGGCACAAAAGTGAAATCTGCTTCCGGTCCGTCGAAAATAGAGAGAACCATGCTGGATGTATCATTCCCACAGGGTCCTTTTCCGTATACGATGAGTGTTAAAGTAACATCACCAAGTTCTCCCACTGCCGGCGTATAAATGGGCCATAAAAGCGACGAATCACTAAAATTTCCAAGTCCGCCAATCCACATCAGCGAATCTCCGCTGGTAGTATCCGGCAAAGTAGCAGATGTTGAAAAATCGAAAGGATAATGTTCACAGATGTTCTCATCTGATCCGGCATCTGCCTGGCAGGTTTCAACCACTTCATGCAGATAGTTGGTGTCCTTGCTACAAACGCTCAGGTTAACCGTATAGGTTCCGGAATTGGGATAAATATGCCATACATTTTTACCAGTATCCTGAGGCGTAGCATCTCCGAAATCCCAAATCCAGTCGGCATAGGTAACCGCATCTCCTAATCCGGTAAAAAAGACCGTATCATTTTCACAACTTGGTGAGGGAACTTTGGAGAGATAGATAAGGGGATCTGTGATCACCCGTGTATAGATGACCGTATCAGAGCATCCCATATTACTAATGGCGACAAGTCGGATGTCATAGGATCCCGGGCTGGCGTACTGATGAGTCACGATCTGTCCGGTGCCAGTAGTAGCGTCGCCGAAATCCCATTCCCAGGTAGTGATGGTAATATCTGCACTGGCGGTGAAGGTGATATCAGACAGGATACAGGCCGTATCGATGGGTGTAGTCATAAAATCTGCCGTAGGGACAGTATCTATGGTAAGAACCATATAATTAGTGTCATTACCACAAGGGCCGGAACCATATGCAATTAGTCCCAGGGTAATGGGACCCAATTCGGTAGGATCAGCGTAATATATCGGGCGAAGGGAATCGGGTTCCACAAAGGTTCCTATTCCTCCAAACCACCATACTGAATCAGCGCTGATGGTATCTGGTTGATTTGTTGAGAAGTTAAAATCCCACAAGCCACCCTGGCAAATTGATTCGTCAGAACCGGCATCGGCACCGGTGGCCGGTATTACAGTAAGGTTTACGGTATCCGTGTCGAAGCAGGTAACATTCCATACCTCAACGATGTAGGTACCGCTTGTGTTTGGGGTAATGATTTGTGTAGTTTCTCCGGTATTCCACAGGTAACTGTCAAAGCCCGGGCCTGCATCGAATATGGCAGTGTTAAAACCGGTCCAGCAAATTGACGTATCCGGGCCAAGGTCGGTATTTGGCCTGTCGACTACGTAAATGATCACGGTATCGCGGTCAAAATTCCCTACAGTATCATACACCTGTACCCAGTAGAGTGTGCTGTCGGTAGGGCTTACAGGGTCGACCGGGTCAAACTCAGTCGGACCATGGCTCCAGACCACATTCTGGTTGTTTGAGCAGAATAACTGTACCTCATCCAGTCCCCAGGTATCCCATCCTTCACCACTGGTAGTGCTCTGGTAAAACTGAAACTTTGTTGCAGTGCTCACAGCAGCAGCAGGGATCACGCAAGCGTACTCATGCCACCAGAAAATGCTGTTGGTATCCCAACGCAGAGGAGTGTGTCCTCCACCCCAGGTTGGTATCGGTCTCCATTCACCCCCACTTCCAGGAATTGTGGTTACAAATGGAGGATCGGCGTTGCTGGGACCTACCGGAAACTGATCAACACCCGGGAAATCGATCCAGTTGGCTCCATCATCAATAGAATAAGCCAAATGGACTCCTTCAGCGGTGTTATCCGGGTCTTCACAGGGGGAACCGACACCACCTCCTGCTCCTACAGCCCGGCCATAACGCATCCAGAAGCGCACCTGGCAGTTCCCGATGGTAATATCGAAAGAGTCTGTAATAATTCCTCTGTAACTGGATGCTGTTGCCCCCACCCACATGTACCTGTCTTCTGGCCCGGGTCCTGGTGCCACTTCCTGGATGTCAGGATTAAAATCCATACAACTGAAAGCGGGAAATGAAGGGTTGGCTGAAGCTTCACTCCATCCCGCGCCTAAACCATCTTCGAAGCTGTTATTCAAAAATACATCACAGGAGCCAATAGATTTTAGGTAAACTGAGTCACCTCTGCAAATGATCGTATCGGCGGAAGGACGGGTAATGGAGATGGTGCAATCCTGTGCATGTACGCTTGTAAAGAGGGTCAGAAATGCAGCCGTGAATATATGGCGGAGTATCTTTTTTGTCATGGTCAGGGCTTGATGAATGAAAGATAAAATAAGCTGTGTTCGAGTTGTTATAGTTAAAAATATCGGCCCCATCTTCAGGATAAAAAGCCGCATTTACTTACAAATATACACCTTAGGTATAAAAATTAAAATTAAATATATTATTAAGATTCTTTCTATTTAAGTTTGTATTGCATAGTTTTAGAAAAGAATACATAGGGACAATACGTTTTTTCATATTAAATTAGCACTAATATTCAAGTTCTTCATTAAGACTGTGAAACATATGAAACGTTGTCTTCATCTGATGGTAATCCTGATAATATTCACTTCGTGTGATCAGGTCATTTTTACTGAACCCCAACCCAGGAAAGTAAAGGAGTTGATTGAAATACCTCAAATTCTTCATGGCACTTACCTGGATCAGGATGGGGATACCATGTATGTCGATCAGGGATCTTTTTCTTATTCTTCATCGGAATACGGAGGCCTAAGGAATGTTTTTCTGTCTGATTCTGCAGTGTTGAAACAGTACAAGGATCAATACTATTACAATGCTTCCGTTGTGGTGATGGAAGAGCGATTCTGGTTAAGTTATATCATCTATCTGAGAGATGGCGGGTCAGGATTTGACCTGTATGCCATGGATCCGGATGACATCGTTAAGCTGGCCAAGCTCCAGGAGATCAGCTCTAAGATCAGGGACATTGAAGATGGAGAACAGAAATACTACCTCTTCGATCCCAAGAAGAAAGATTATAAAAAAATCATCTCCGATACGATATTCACGAAGATGATCTCATTTAGGAAGATTGGTTTCGGGAAGTAAATTCCAAAACGTATTAAGCAGCTCACCCCCTATCCCCCTCTCCTCGAGGAGAGGGGGGAATGAGGGAGGGGGCCATTCTTATTTTTGATTCGGTTCAGCCCTCGGATCCTTTTCCTGTACGGGTTTTGCCTTATATGTAATGTGCTCATTATGCGGAACTCCCACCTTTAAGCCCATATCTGCTGACTTGCCAAAGAGTTCGGGGTGCATATACAAGCCTTTTTCGACTGATCCCTTATCAACTTCCACTTTTACACGATTTTCCTGTGCCCAGGCATCATTACGCACACCTGTAACCTGCCAGCTCACTTTCACATTGGGCTTATCGGTTTGTATGGTGAAGCTGTTGCCGGAGATCTCGTCCATGATGATGGCTTGTGCAAAAGTTCCGATCACGGTAAGCTGATACCTGAAATCGATATTTAGCGCATCGAAATATGAAGGAAGTTCTACAACAGCCAGGCCATCAGTATTGGTGGTTATATTGCCGTTGTAAATATTCATCATATCCGGGCTTTCCACGAAGCTGTGCACCAGGTATTTATTGGCAGGGTCCTGTGGGTGATCGATTTTGAAAGTTCCGCCAGATTTAGAGAGAGTGCCCGAAATATGTACATCACCAGAGAACCAGCCAGCATAGTTATTGGTTGCTGAACCATTATCATCACCATATATAGCCGTACTGTAGCTGGAGCCGGATTGTCCCAATCCGACACCATAAACGCCATAATTATTATTGGTTCCGCCACCACCTTCACCATAAATACCTTCATTAAACAGAGAGGTTGTTGAGTAAGCGTGACCGGCAACACCCTGGGATATATCACAGGTATGGTTTTCTGAAAAACCCCATACGGCCGGCGCCACTGTTTGTCCTGTGCTATACATGTTGCCGATAGCTTCGGCCAATACTCCTGCTGAATTTTCGTATTCTACATGTAATTTGACCAATGGATCGAGAGGGCCTATCCCTACATTATTTCCTTTCCATGCCATAGTTTGGGCCTCGCTTTCATACAGAAAAACTGCCTGCGAGGGCGGGTTCCAATATAAATAGGCCATGTCAGCATTGTTTTCTTTCATCCAGAGACCTGTGTTGCCGGGGGAATCAGCCTGATAATATGACTGGGAGCTGGTAATCAGTACATTGGCAGGGCCTCCGGCACCATCAACATGGAGGTGTTCAATGGGAGAATCATGCCCGATCGCTACATATCCGGTATTGAAATAAATATCCGGTCCGTTGGGTAACCAGGGGCTGCTTCCGCCACCACCTGCACTGCCTGCATAAAAGGCGAAAGGTACCGTAGCCAGTTTGCTTATACCCATATCAATGAATGAGTTACCACCACTGGGGTCGATCTCTGTCTGTACATAAAAGTCGCCATGTGCCCAATTGATGGCAGCAAAGTTTCCACTTAATACGCTCCCATCACCGATCATCAGGTGGAAGAGGCCATAGGAATTGGTTACCGGTGTATGCTTTTCAGAATATACCGAGAATCCGGGCAGTGGGCCTTCCCATACCGTAAGCCGTAAGCTAATTACCGAATTGGCAATAGGGTCACCTGCCCCGTTGCGTGCCATGCCCTGGTAATCGATCATTTGCGGAACCTGTCCGCTTGCGAGCAGTCCTATTGTTATACCTGCTGCGAATAATAATAGTCTCAATTTTTTCATGATTATAGTTTTTTTGTTAATTCCTTATTAATTTGAATGATTTAAACTCATTCGCATTTCCTGATCCTATCCTGAGCATAAGGTTATATATGCCAGGAGCCAGGCTTCCGAGCTCAATGGTCTCCCTATAGGAGCTGTAGCCCGATAGTTTCTGACTCAGAATAGCTTTTCCACTATAGTCGTAGAGGGTGTAACGGATCTCAGTGCTTTGTTCGAAGTTCGCATCGAGGCGGACAAAGTCTTTGCATGGATTGGGATACAGCAGGATCTCGAAGTTTTCTTCGATCTCCTTAACAGATACCAATTGGTCATCGAATTGCTGGAATCCCGAGCAAAGGATGACGATTGGTTGGTAGGTTGTTGCCTCAGGCTCGGCCTGGCCTATCGTCCAGGCGAGTTGTACGGCAGCCGTTTCGTAATTGTCACCCCCTGAACAGAACACATGTCTCGGAATCTCCTGGGAGAAGCCGGTGTAAGCCATAGAAATAACAATTACCATGAACAATGGTCTTAAATGTTTCATAATAATTTAAGTTTTGTTATTGGATCAAGTCGTGATCTGGCAGGATCTCAATGTACTAAGGCCCGTCTAACCTTATTATTGAGATGGGATAAATATACAAAGAAAGAGAGTGCAATGCAAGTATTTTTGATACATAGTATTACGTATTATGTACTAGGTATTATGACGCTTTGGATAAGTGTTTTCTGTGAGGGGAAAAGTATGGAGCGATAAATCACAACATGCTATACCTGATACCTGATACTTTGTACCTGATACGATAAATATTATATCTTTATCCAACAATCAAACGCATTGACTACCGAAGAAAAACATAAACATAGCCTTGATCCTACCCGCTGGGTGAAAGAGCATGGGGATTACCTCTTCTCCTATGCCCTGTCGAGGATCAGCAAAAAAGAAGTGGCCGAGGACCTGGTTCAGGAAAGCCTTTTATCGGCCTACCAGGCACGTGATAAGTTCAGGGGCGGAAGCTCAGAGCGCACCTGGCTGATCTCCATACTGAAAAGAAAGGTGATTGATTATTACCGCAAGCAGTCGAGGAACCCCGAGTCACTTACCGATCCGTTTATGATACCTTTCCATCAGGGTGGTGCTGCTGACGGAACATGGATCAGCGAGCATGCACCTGCATCCTGGGATGAGGAAATATTGCAGGATGATGAGGGGGTCCTGATGGAAGTGCTGCAATATTGTATCTCATTGCTGGCTCCTAAAATGGCCGCCACCTTTAGCATGAAGACCCTTGATGATATCTCCACAGAAGATATTTGTAAGGAATTGGGAATATCGGAGTCAAACCTATGGGTGCTCCTCCACAGGGCACGCCTTCAACTGCGTGAATGCGTTGAAAATAAATGGTTTAAAGAATTGTGATGAACGAGAAAACAAAAATATGGATGAACAAGGCTATGCATAGCGTGATGTTGTCGTGCGACAGAGCCACATTCTTTATTACCAAGAAAGAATATGTTAAGCTTTCCTGTAAAGAAAACCTTCAGCTAAAAATGCACCTGATGGGCTGCAAGCTGTGCCGTTCATTTAATGAGCAGAATGCGATCCTGTCTGAAAAGATCGAGACACTGAAACATGATTCACCTCCTGCTGAACTTTCATCTGAAAAGAAAGTTGAGATACAGGAAACATTAGATAAAACCATCTAACCTATCCCTCCTCATTCACTTCGTTCAATCGTCGGGATGACAAATTCCGTTTATAAGCGAAAATTGTCATCCTGAGGAGTGAGTATTACGAGCGACGAAGGAAGGGTTTCAATATTCATTTCCGCAAGAATCTCTTCAGCCTTTGTAAGGTCGGGATGTTATGTCCGTCTAAACCGGCAACGAAACAAAATTTAAAAACTTAAAACTTTTAACGATGAACGAAAAAAGAAATCACACTAAACATGCTGCAGTTATTTCAGGAACCCTAGTAAGCGCCCTGGTAGCCGGAATAGCAGCGAATGATGCAAACGCTACTGATCTTTTCGAATTTTCAGAACTGGGAACAGGATATGAGCTCAGGAACGACCTGCTTGAATTGAATATGGTAGAACAGGCTCTTGCCACCAACACTGTCAGGGCTAAAGTATGGGAAGATAAATGTGGCGAAGGGAAATGTGGCGAAGGGAAATGCGGAGAAGAGAAGAAAAAAGAAGTGAAGAAGGAAGAAAAGAAAGAAGTAAAAGAAGGCGAAGCCACAAAGGCTGCAGCAGTTACACCGGCGAAAGAAGCTGAGGCAGAAACAGAGAAGAAAGCCAAGACAGAGAAGACCAAGGAAGCCAAGTGTGGCGAAGGTAAATGTGGTGAATAATCACTCCCGGAAAAGAATAATTTAATCAAAAAGCGACGAATTGATTATTAAGCAACTGCCCGGCCAATGGAAGCGTTTTTCCGAACAATGGCGGTTCCGGCCGGGCAGTTTTAAAGAAACTACAATGATAGGATTAGGATTTAGAAGGGATTTTTCGGAGGAATTATTAGCCGGCGATAAGCTGCAGCCTGATTTCATTGAATTTGCCCCGGAAAACTGGATGGAGGTAGGTGGATACTGGGGACGCATTGTGAAGGAAGCCATTGAGCGCTTTCCTGTGCACGCCCATGGCCTTTCCCTTTCAGTGGGTAGCCCCGAAGAGCTGGATTATGACTTCCTTGGCAGGATAAAAATGTTTCTGGATGAATTTGCTGTGCAGGTGTATTCCGAACACCTCTCTTTTGCTAAAGCTGCCAATGCCCATGTTTATGACCTGCTTCCCATCCCTTTCAGGGAGGATGCCGTAAAGCATGTTGCAAAGAGGATCCGCCAGGTGCAGGATTTCCTGGAACGAAGGATCGCCATAGAGAACGTATCTTATTATACCCCCGTGGCTGCCGAAATGGATGAAGCCACCTTCATCAGGAGCATCGTGGAAGAAGCAGATTGCGATCTGTTGCTCGATGTGAATAATGTATACGTGAATGCATTCAACCATGAGTATGATGCAAAGGATTTTATTACAAAACTTCCGCTCGAGCGTGTAGTATATATGCACATGGCAGGCCATGAGCAGGTAGCCGACGACCTGATCATCGATACCCATGGTCAGCCCATCATCGACCCTGTATATGATCTGTTCGACTGGACCGTTCAACGCATAAAACCGGTGCCTGTATTGCTGGAAAGAGACTTCAATTACGATGATCTCGACCAGATGCAGCAAGAGCTCGGAAAGCTGAGAAGTATTACCAAAAAACATTGGGAGGTAGCATATGCTGAGGCCTGAAACCATCATGATACAAGAAAACCTGGCGGGATATTGCCGCACAGGAAAGGAAGATGATATTCCCGGGCTCACACCCGGGCGCCTGCCGCATTATAAAAGGCTGGTGAATAATGTAGTATTTGGCACCATCGGCCAGGCATTCCCTATTGCCCGCAAGGTGTTGAACGACAATGAATGGACCTATCTGCTTCATAATTTCTTTGTAGAGCATGATGCCCAAACTCCCATCCTCTGGAAACTGCCTTATGAGTTTTTCCGCTATGTAGAGGATCAGGATTATGCATCAGAACTTAAGAAACCCTGGCTGAACGATTTGCTATGGTTTGAGTGGTTGGAGATCGAAGTGTATATGATGCCTGATCATGTGCATGGAAAGTATTCCGAAAAGGGTGATCCGATCACCGATCCTGTGGTGGTGAACATGGACAGCAAGCTGATCCGTCTTCAATACCCGGTGCATTTGTACCCGGTGAAGGAGGTGGAAAGCAAAGCCGGAGACTACTATCTTTTTGTATACAGGGAGATGGAAAGCGGGACGGTCAGATTTTTAAACCTATCGCCATTATATGTGAGGCTACTCGACCTGCTTATGCAAGATGAAAGCAAGGCTGCATCCACCCATATTCCCCGATTAAGCAGTGAATATAAGCTGGCTGATAAAGAAGCCCTGAAAAGACAAATCAACAATTTTATAAAACAGATGCTGAAATCCGGACTCGTTCTTGGTTTCAGGAAATAAATAACTCACCAAAATTTATCTAATCATGAAAGCAATAGTTAAAACATATGATCGGTTTTCTGACAGCATGGCTCTGGCCGCCGATCTTCCCCTCTTATTTTTAAGGCTTATCCTGGCGTATGGTTTCTACCATCCGGCTATGATGAAGCTCAAAGATGTAAATGCCATCGGAGGATGGTTCGAAAGCATGGGATATCCCTTGCCCTATTTAAGCGCCTACATGGCTGCCATTACCGAAGGGCTTGGCGTGGTCCTGTTGATCCTGGGACTGGGCACACGTATCATCACGCTACCCCTGATGCTTGTCATGCTGGTGGCTATTTTCTCAATACATTTTGCCAATGGCTTTGCAGCAGGTGACAATGGTTATGAGATCCCACTATACTACCTGCTGATGCTCTTTACCCTCTTTATTATGGGTGCGGGCAGAATAAGTGCAGACTACCTGATAAGGGGCTTCAGGGATAGACGCTGATT
>JAOZTN010000065.1:13863-16710 GCA_029942245.1 Bacteroidales bacterium
AACATACAAAACAGCACATCTTATGCCCTTTCTTATGGCGATTGTTTTTGTTAATGAAGTGTTAAAAACCAGTAAATCAATTTATTATGCCTTACTTTCACGACTGAATTTCACGATATAATACTAATAGAGGCGTACTAAAACAATGTTGGAATGATACCAAATGCAGAAAATACAAGAGGATTGAACTCAGCCATTCTTGGAAATGTGATCCTCCCCGGCGAGGGCTCATATGATGAAACCAGGAAAATATGGAATGGGATGTTTGATAAGAAACCGGGAGTAATTGTTCAGTGTAAGAACATATCAGACATTGCGAAAGCTGTAAATTTTGCAAGAGAGCATGAACTTCTTATTGCTGTTAGGGGAGGAGGGCATAATTCCGCCGGAACCGCTTCATGTGATGATGGTATGATGATCGACCTCTCACTGATGCAGCACGTGGAGGTAAATACCAGCAACAACACAGCCAAAGCTGAGGGTGGATGTCTGCTGGGGGCAGTTGATAAAGCAACACAGGAACATGGACTTGCCGTTTCTTCAGGTATCATATCACACACCGGGCTTGGTGGTTTGACCCTTGGTGGTGGATTTGGATGGATTAGCCGCAAGCATGGCTTATCAGTTGATAACCTTTTGTCGGCCGAGATGGTAACAGCGAAAGGTGAAATTGTACATGCCAGCAAGGATGAGAACCCTGATTTGTTCTGGGCTCTTCGTGGAGGTGGCGGCAATTTTGGCATCGTAAGCAGTTTTGAATTTCAATGTGCTGATATCGGAACAGAAGTTTATTCTGGCCCGGTGGTTAAACGATTCGAAGATGCAAAGGAATACATTAAATTTCACCGGGATTATGTAAGAAACATGCCTGATGAAATGAGCATCTGGATGGTGGTAAGGCACGCCCCACCCTTAGCTTTCATTCCTGAAGAATATCATGGCAAGATGGTTGTACTTGTACCTTTTGTTTACCTGGGTGATGCCGAAAAAGGGAAAGAACTTATGCAACCCATTCGTGATTTTGGCGAGACCATCGGCGATGGATCAGGTATGTACCCTTGGGTGGGCTGGCAATCTGCTTTTGACGGACTGGTGGACCATGGAGCAAGAAACTACTGGAAATCACATCATATGAAAGGATTGTCAGATGAATGTGTCGATGTCATTGTTAAATATGCATCCACCATGCCTTCCGATGAATGTGAAGTGTTCATACCGCATATGGAAGGGGTTCCTTCCAGGGTGCACGCCAATCAAACAGCATTTTCTCATCGCAGCACTCCCTTTGTGCTAAATATTCATACACGCTGGCGTGAGTCGTCCGATGATGAAAAAAGTATAGAATGGGCAAGGGGTTTCTTTGATGAAACAAAGCCATTCAGCCAGGGAGTGTATGTTAATTTTATCAGTGAAGAAAGTGAGAGCAGGGCGAAAGAGGCCTATACCCCTGAAGTTTGGAACAGGCTGGTAAAAGTAAAGACGGAATGGGATCCTGAAAACCTGTTCAGGATGAACCAGAATATTAAACCAGACAGATCAGCGTGAAGGGCTATTCCTTATGAATCTGGAGGCTGATATCGCCCTCGTACACTTTAATAAGGATTGACTGTCCTTCTTGCCAGTTAAATGTCATTTGATGTTTTTCTCCTTTATAGAGCCTTATGGTGCGATAATCCAGGGGCCCCTGTATATCAAATGTCAGTTCTTCTCCATTTTTAAAGCTATGGTAGCTGAATTTGGCCGGGCTGTCGCCGGTATTATTGTAAAAGGCTTTGTAATAAAGAATTTCATCGGCATTCACCATAACTTCCGTGCCACGGCTTAGTTGCATATCAACAGGAATGGAAACGTCCAGTCTTTCCCATTTATCGGGTGGTGGCGGTTCAGGAATTACCGGGTTCTGGTTTTCGTCTACCTCAATATAATCATCGGGGACCTCAAATAGTGAAGGGTCAACTGTCCAGTTTTCTATATTTTCAAGTTGCACAAAGCCACTCTCTTCTCCAAGATTCTGCACCATTTTTACAGGAAAGTTCAGCTCTTCAGAAAACCATTGGGTATAAATTATCTTTTCATCGTAGTAGATCGCCTTTTTGATGCAGTCATAACCAGAGATATTCTCTTCCCCAAGGATCTTTTCTTCACCATATATTTTAGTACTGTTATAAGCCTGCACGGGATCGTTCATGCTGCTCATCATGCCGTCGGTTTTTGTATAGTGAACTTTCTTTTCATCTACCAGGATGATAGCTGTTACATTGGTTGAAGGATTTGTGATCACGACCCCATTCATTCCATCCTGATTGAATTCATAGCGGTATTGGACAAGGTCAGAATAAACTTTGTATTGGTCTCCGGGGGCAACGGATGTGGACATGTGCATATCGGCCTGCCACTGCCCCAGGCACATCAGGGGTAGGATGAATAAGGCAATAAAGCCCAGGAGTTTTCTTGTTTTCATGATATTTTAGTATTTAGATATGAGTACTGAGTATTTAGTATTGAGATGATTATCAGGGATAGCGCTGACAATCAAATATACTTAAAATGAGAACGAAAAGCAATATTCTATATCATTCTGTCCTCATCATCCGACCTGTTTGTATCTCATATCTCACTACTAAATACTCATATCTCTTACTTAAGCCCCAATATTTTTTTGCACAAAAATCATTGCATATATCAAGATTATATTTATTTTTGCACTCGCTTTAAGCGAAATTCCTCTTTAGCTCAGTTGGTTAGAGCATCTGACTGTTAATCAGAGGGTCCTTGGTTCGAGTCCAAGAAGAGGAGCAGTAAAAAAGGGAGCACGCATTGTCCGCCATAGCCTTGGCGGAGGCGGAT
>JAOZTN010000066.1:0-16403 GCA_029942245.1 Bacteroidales bacterium
TCTCTCTCTCTCTCTCTCTCTCTCTCTCTCTCTCTCTCTCTCTCTCTCTCTCTCCCCCCCTCCTCCACCTAGTCCCTTTTTACACCCACTTATTCGCCACAGAATCCCACTTATAACATTTACACTCTTTAAAAAACCAATCCTGCACTTTCGGGCTTAACTTTATGTTGACAAAACCAATGTTCCGGAGGTATTCATGAAGTACACCCTCCTTCTTACCCAGGATTGTAACCTGCGCTGCACATATTGCTACATCGGCAAAAAACCGGCGAGAATGAGCATAGCGACAGCAGAAAAGCTAAAGGAAATTCAGTTTTTTTAGAGCTTACGTATCGCCCTAACGCCGCAGATCGATAGTTTGGTAAAGCTTTGTGAGTAGTTATAATAGGCCGGAAAGTTAAAGGCCTCGTTATTATCGTATTCTATGGTATTCCAGTACCTGCTGTAGAAAGCTGAGGCAAACTTCTGCTTGAGTCCGTCTGTGGCAGAATTGCCGTCGCTATCGAGTACATCATCTATGACGACAGCTTAAAAAAAAACCAGGAAGCAGCCGAAGCCGCCGCCCGGTTAGAAGCTGAGAGATTTCATTTTGATAATTTTCTTATTGGGTTTGGTCAAGACAAATATATGGTGGTCTTGACCGGATTATTGTTAATGAATTGTTAACGTGAAAATGAAGAGAAATTGCGAAAAGCTATACCTCTATTAATGAAGGAATAAGAAAGAGATGCGTAAGGTATTGTGAGGTATAGTTAACAGATCTATTCAGCAATAAGGCAACATTAGAAACTTCGGATCGCTCGGACTTTGGCTAATGTTAGTTTTGCTGTAGGCATATTTGAAAAATGGACTGGGAATGCAAAAGAAAACCGGGAAGCGGCCGAAGCCACTTCCACGGTTTATGGTAAAATGATCTATTAGGGGTCAACAAAAGTAAAAATCAATTGAATTCAAAAATTTCGTTTAAATATTAAAGAGAATATAGGTAGGTGAGTGCTTTTTTATAAAGCTGTGCAGTATTTCGTACACCAAACTTATTGTTTATGTTGGCACGGTGCCCGTCAACAGTCCGCTTGCTGATGTTGAGCCGCCTGGCAATATCCTTGCTGTTTTTCCCCGCCAGGACCAGTTCAAGGATTTCACGTTCCCTTTTGGTGAGATATGAACGCTCAGGATAGTAATTCCCGTTATCTGTCCTTTTCACCCTGACGAATTCAGTCAGTATCTCCGGGGCCATATAATAATTGTAATTTTGAATATCACAAAGGCCTTTAACCAGTTCTTCTTTGGTAGTAAGATCTCCGAAAAAGCCTTTGATCCCCATATCGATGAGGCGGTGGATGGATTCGTAATTGTTCGAATTCAGACTGAGGGCAATGCTGGTCTTGTGATTTTCAGCTATGATCCTGTTCACGCTCGACTTACCTTGCTTCAGCACCCACTGATAGCTGCTCAATACTATGGCACTTTCTTCTATGCCAATCAAACTCAGCAACTCATCAGTTTTGTGTGCAATGCCGATCAGGTGAATCTTTGAGGAACCATTGATCCAGTTCCTGAAACACTCGATTACAATATTCGAGTCTTCCGCAATAATAAGTTCTATTCTCTGTTCAACCATTCAGTTTATCAATTAATTCGTTTTGATAATTTTTAAGCCTAAAGATGTTGGTTCACTCATGAACATGATCAATCAGCGTACACAAATTGCATGTCCGTTAAAATGGCCTTATAAACTGAATTAAAACTATTGACCTAACCGGCAAGTCTGTGGAAGTATAGAAGGTGTTTTAGTCCTCTGTAATTTATAGTATGGTCAGGCTATAAACCGGTTATTGTTGATTAATAATATATTTTAATTAGTATTTGGGTGATGTAAAAATATGACATTTATCCTCATTTACGAAATGTTTGACCATATTTCACACCTCACAAAACCTCGCATTGCCTCAAAAGCAATAGCACTAAACAGTACCTGCCTATTCAAAAGCAGGCAACATGCTGAATGGTATATTGCCAGTAAGAAGCAGTGTATTGAAAAGATTACCTGCTGTTTAGCTCTTAATTTAATAGGATATTTATCTAAAGAAAAATCCCCTTCATAGAGGTATGCAGGCGAAAGTTTCTGAGCAGTGTTTCATCATGCAAAAGATCGCTGATCAGCCTCCTGATTTCCTTTTTCTCCATCTTCCCGTCCAGGAAGCTGTCGATATATTTCAACTGTTCTGACTTTTTCATTGAGGCCTTTGCTTAGTTTTCCTGGCTGAATAACTTAAAACTGCGGCGAAGGCTTTCGTCGCTAATAAGATCATACACCAACGCCCTGAGTTCGTCCCTGCTCAGGTCATCATCGATATACTTGTCTATGTAATGCAGCTGTTCTAGTTTAGTCATAACATCTTGAGTTTGTCCAGTTTATACGCAGGGCTGCCCTAATATGTTCCATTTCCCCTTTTTAGCCTGGCAGATAAATACAAATGTAAAGGTGCCAGTGCCAAAAAAGCAATGCGTGATAACTTTAAAAACCAGTAAGGGATTTCCACAACAACTGCGGTAAACACGTACTGCTGATACTAGATACTGGATGCTAGATACTGGTTGCTGGTTTCTGGTTGCTGGTTACTTGTTTTCAAGTTTCGAGTTTCAAGTTTCGAGTTTCTTGATTCTAATTGATTATTCAATACTTTTGTCAGATGCAAAAAGTGCAAGGCAGATCGGCTCGTGATACTTCCTTTCAAACCGGAAATGTAGTCCTGGTTTCCCTTGCCCACATGATTCACGATGTATATTCCTCTTTCTTCGCTCCCCTCCTGCCACTGTTGATTGAAAAGTTAAGTCTGAACTACACCGCAGTGGGTTTGTTGTCTTTATTCCAGCGTCTGCCATCTCTTCTTAACCCATTTGTAGGGCTGATGGCCGACCGTATCGCATTCCGCTATCTGATCATCATCACTCCTGCCGTCACTGCAATAGCTATGAGTTTGATCGGCCTCGCACCCAATGCGGTTGTATTGGGAATATTGCTATTTGTAACCGGTTTTAGCTCGATGTTATTCCATGTTCCAACCCCGGTAATGATAAAAAAGTTGTCGGGCGACAAGGTAGGAAGAGGCATGAGTTATTATATGTTTGGCGGGGAGATGGCTCGCACCCTTGGGCCATTGATCATTGTCGGTGCGGTAACGGTCTGGGGATTGGAAGGCACCTGGAAACTGATTCCTTTTGGATTACTTGCAACCTTTATCCTTTACCTGAGATTCAGACGAATAAAGGTTTCAGATGATTTTCGGAGAAACAATAAGGAAACAGGTGTATGGAAAAGCTTGAATGCTTTAATGCCTTTTTTGCTGCTCATTACCGGTATCACCTTTTTCAGGGCCATCACCAAGTCGGCCCTCACTATCTTTCTCCCCACTTATATGAATATTGATATGGGAACCAGTCTCTGGGTGGGTGGAGGTGCACTGGCTGTGCTGGAACTGGCGGGAGCCGCCGGAGCTTTATTGTCGGGAAGCATTTCTGATCGGATTGGACAGAAAAATACGCTTCTAATTATCGCTATCGCTTCGCCTGTACTGATGCTCCTTTTCGTGCATCTCGACAGCATGTGGTCGTTTCCTGTTTTGATCCTTATGGGCATCACACTTTTCGGAAGCACACCTGTACTGCTTGCGATGATACAGGACAGGGCCGGCGACAGGCCTGCCTTCTTTAACAGCATATATATGCTGATCAGCTTTTTTATCAGTGCCGCCCTGATTATTGGCATTGGTGCCGTGGGTGATGCTGTAGGACTGAAGATGACATACAATATATGTGGTTGGCTGGCCTTTGGCTCCATACCCTTTGTGCTCGGCATCAGGGAGCGTCATTAAAAAACCTATTTTTGTGTAGTGAACTGGTTCCCTTATATAAATGGTTTCAAGGCTTACCTGAAGCTGGAAAAATCCCTTTCTGCCAATACGATTGCTGCCTACCTCAATGATGTACAGAAATTCACCTTGTTTGAAGAAACGCATCTAAAGAAGGCTTCTCCTTCCGACGTAAGTATCAGTGAACTACAGGCTTTCATCAAAGAAATCAATAAACTGGGACTCGGAGCACGCACACAGGCCAGGATCATCTCCGGCATAAAAGCATTCTTCAAATTCATGGTACTGGAGGGGATCATAAGTGACGATCCGGCCAGCCTGCTCGAAGGTCCACGGCCCGGGAGGAAGCTTCCCGACACGCTCTCCGTCAACGAGATCGATCTTATTGTTAATGCCATTGATATGAGTACCTCTGAAGGAGAAAGGAACAAAGCCATAATAGAAACCATTTATGGATGCGGTCTGCGAGTTTCTGAACTGGTCAATATGAAGATCACCGATCTATTTGTGAAGGAACGTTTCGTTAAAGTGATAGGAAAAGGGAATAAGGAGCGTTTTGTGCCCATTGGCACCGCAGCCTTGAAACAGATCGGCATTTATCTCGACAATTCGAGGAAACAGATCACTGCAAAGAGAAATGATGAGGATATCCTGTTTCTCAACCGTCGTGGAGGCAGGCTCAGCCGCACGATGATTTTCCTTATTGTAAAGGATCTGGGTGAAAAAGCAGGTATCAGGAAAAAGATAAGCCCACACACATTTCGCCATTCATTTGCGACTCATCTGGTTGAGGGAGGGGCTGACCTGAGGGCCGTTCAGGAGATGCTGGGCCATGAATCTATAATTACAACGGAAATATATACCCACCTCGACAGGGAATACTTAAAAAGTACGATTCAACTTTATCACCCAAGGGCGTGAATGTTTTAAGCTAGAATTCTTCAATCTCCCCCTGCTCATTTACAAGGACTCCCCAGTTTACAGCGATCAGATGGCCTTCGTGAAAGAAAAAATCGATCAGGGCATCATCATAAGAGATACGGCGTTCACCATCATCTTCTTCTTCGGTCTCTGCCACCTCGTATCCATGCTCTTTCATCAGGCCAATCACCTGTAGTTCATTCATTTCAAACACTTTCTTTCCAAAAAGCGAAGACTCTTCTATGTCCGTTTCGAGGCAGGATAAAACAGACTTATCCACGCCTTCGAAGAAGGCTGAGAGGCCAGTTTTCCAGTAATTTAATATAGTGGTGTTGAAGTCGTCGTCGTCCTGGATGGTCTCGATCTCTTCCGGCTCACCAAGCAGCTTAACTACGTGCTCGGAAGTTTCACCGAATTGAAGTTCCCCAAAACCTTCTTTGGGTTTGATCTCAGGTACCAGTGTTTTCATGTCAGTCATTATTTAAAAGGTGAATCTGGCTCTTTGGCCATATGTTTATATACTTGTTTATCTAAAAATTTAGGACAGATCTTGTTGAGCAACACAGTGAGTTTCCCCTGGCTCGTAAGGGTGAGTCTGTCTTTCCTCTTCGAGATGGCTCTGGCAATATGCCTGGCCACTTCTTCAGCACTCATCATCTTGCCTTCATCCCTGGGCGATTCGCCTTGCACCTCCCCTTTCTCGTTCAGGGCGGTATTGCGGATATTCGACGCTGTGAAGCCGGGGCATGCTATCAGCACATGCAATCCTCTTTTCATATTTTCAATGCGCAGAGTCTCAAGGAATCCATGCATGGCAAATTTTGAAGAAGAATAGCCGGTCCGGCCGGGTAAGCCTTTGTACCCTGCAATAGAAGAAACCCCTACGAGGCTCCCTTTACTTTTCAGCAGGTATGGCAGCGCATATTTTGTACAATACACCGTACCCCAGAAATTGATGTCCATCAATTGCCTGATCACATCAAGCTCGGTATCCTCGAAAAGTGCTCGCATGGAGATGCCTGCATTATTGATCAGTATATCAATACTTCCAAAAGTCTCAACGCCTTTTTCGATCAGGCGTTTGCAATCATCTTCCAACGATACGTCAGTTGATAGTCCACATACCTCAGCGCCCGCAGCTTTTACATCATCCATGGCCTGCAGCAGCCTTTCTTCATTTCGCGCACCCATTACTATTCGCGATCCCATACTGGCAAATTCCATAGCCAATGCCTTCCCGATACCGGAAGAAGCACCTGTGATCACAACAACTTTATCCTTGAAATACTTATGCATGCCTGCAAGTATAGTATAAATTTAATTATAGCATACATTATTTTATGAACAAAATAACTAACATCTTTCACTACATTTGTAGGAGAAAACCACCCTGAATGTCTGCACTAAGAGAGATATATTTCCGTCACATGGGATTGCCATCCCGCCGGCCAATGGCTATCGAAGTTGATCATGCCGAAGGGATCTATTTCTATGACAATAAAGGGAAACGCTATACCGACCTGGTATCCGGAGTGGCTGTGAGCAATGTAGGGCACCGCCATCCAAAGGTGCTGAATGCCATCAACGCTCAGTTGGAAAAGTATATGCACCTGATGGTATATGGCGAATATATTCAGTCACCTCAGGTTAAACTGGCTGAAAAACTCAGCCAGCAATTACCCGATCGGCTTGATGCCGTGTATTTTGTAAATTCAGGCAGCGAGGCCATCGAAGGAGCTCTCAAGCTCGCGAAAAGACATACCGCAAGGAATGAGATCATTGCCTTCAAAAATGCCTACCATGGAAGCACAGCAGGTGCCCTGAGTATATTGGGAAATGAAAGCCTTAAGCAAGCTTTCAGGCCTTTGCTACCCGGTGTCCGGCACCTGGAATATGGCCGTACTGATACCTTGGAAGCGATAAGCGAGCAAACAGCTAGTGTGGTTGTTGAATGTATACAGGCAGAAGCCGGTATTATATTGCCAGAGGAAGATTTTTTACTGAAACTCAGGCAAAGGTGTGACGAAACCGGTGCCCTTCTCATCGTAGATGATATTCAAATGGGCTTCGGGAGGACCGGCAAGCTGTTTAGCTTCGAACACTATCAAATTGAGCCCGATATCCTGTGCCTGGCAAAAGGGATGGGTGGGGGCATGCCTATCGGTGCCTTTATCAGCTCCAGAGAGATCATGGATGAGCTCACTTTTGAGCCGGAACTCGGGCATATCACTACTTTTGGCGGGCACCCGGTATCCTGTGCTGCCGCCCTGGCAAACCTTGATGTGATCATAGATGAGGATCTCTGCCAGAAGGCAGAAGCACGTGGGGCACAATGTCATAAAATCTTAAATGGGCATCCTGCCATTAAGGAGATTCGACGAAAGGGCTTGATGATGGCTATCGAACTACAGGATGCTGAGGCTGCCGACAGGCTGGTAAAGCTTTTTCTTGATGAAGGGCTGGTCACTGACCGCTTCCTGTTCATGCCGAATGCATTCAGAATCGCCCCGCCCCTGATCATCACTCCTGAGCAGATAGAAGAAACCAGCTACAGTATCATCAGCTGTCTTGATAAATTATAATGCCGATCTTCAAGCTAAATAAAGAATTAAGCTTTCCGGATCCATCTTATGCAGAGAAGGAAGGTATCCTGGCAATCGGAGGAGATCTGTCTGTAGAGCGCCTGATACTGGCCTATGCCAATGGTATATTCCCATGGCCGCAGAAGGATACACCTATACTGTGGTGGTCACCGGATCCGAGAATGGTACTCCTTCCCGATGACTTTAAGGTAAGCCATAGCCTCAGGCAACTGGTTAAAAGCGGAAAGTACTCCTATACTGTAGACAAAGCCTTCGAAGAAGTGATCCTAAATTGTGCCGCTATCCCACGCATGGGACAAGACGATACCTGGATCACCGATGAGATGCTGGAGGCCTATGTGAAGCTTCACAGCGAAGGCTTTGCCCACTCAGTTGAGACCTGGCTAAACGGAGAGCTGATCGGTGGTCTTTACGGCATTTCCATCGGAAGGGTATTTTTTGGGGAATCCATGTTCTTTAAAGCACGTGATGCATCCAAGTTTGCTCTCTACCATCTTGTGAAGCTGCTTAAGCACTGGGAATTCGAGATTATCGATGCACAACAGGACACAAATCACCTGAAAAGCCTGGGGGCAATAAACATCCCCAGGGATGAGTTTATGGAGAGATTAGAGAAAGCGATCGCTTATCCAACATATAAAGGAAACTGGAACAAATTTTTATAAGAGATGGGAAAATACCATGAAGAATACATGAAAATGGCTATCCGCCTTGCCAGGAAAAATGTGCAGGACGGAAAGGGAGGGCCTTTCGGAGCAGTGATCGTAAAAGATGGAGAAGTTGTTGCCAGTGCCATGAATGAGGTCACCGCTACTGATGATCCCACAGCACACGCTGAGATGGTAGCCATCCGGCAGGCATGTAAAAGCCTGGGATCATACCAGCTTGATGGCTGCGACATCTATTCCAGTTGTGAGCCCTGCCCCATGTGCCTGGGAGCCATTTATTGGTCACGTCCTGATCATGTGTATTATGCTGCCACACGTAAAGATGCAGCAGCATCCGGTTTCGATGATGATGTGATATACCAGGAGATCAGCCTCCCCCCCGACCAGCGCCGCATACCATTTCAAAATAAAATGCGTGATGAAGCCATAGAAGCATTCAAAGAATGGGATAAAAGTGATTTGAAAATTAATTACTGATACCAGATACCAGATGCGGGAACTGGATAATATATTATCTTTAGCCCCTCTTAGAAAAACTGAAAAGATCAGATGAAAATAACAATTGTAGGATCAGGATATGTAGGATTGGTAACAGGCACCTGTTTTGCTGAAGTTGGCATAAATGTTACCTGTGTAGATGTAGATAAAAAGAAGATCGATGGCCTGAATAATGGCATTGTTCCGATCTATGAGCCCGGCCTGGAAGATATGATAAGAAGGAATATCGAAAAAGACAGGTTGCATTTTACTACCGACCTGGCTTCAAGCCTCGATGGTTGTGAAGTAATCTTTATTGCCGTGGGCACACCTCCTGATGAAGATGGAAGCGCCGATCTGAAATATGTGCTTGAAGTAGCCCGTGAAGCAGGAAAAAATATCGACGATTATATACTCGTGGTGACCAAGAGTACCGTTCCTGTTGGTACTGGTGAGAAAGTCAGAAGCGCCCTTAGTGAAGAACTGAAGAAAAGAAATGCGAGCATCTCTTTTGATGTGGCCTCAAACCCCGAATTTCTGAAGGAAGGCGCTGCCATACAGGATTTCCTTAAGCCGGACAGGATCGTGATAGGAACAGAATCAGAAAGGGCCGTAGGGATAATGAGGAAGCTATATAAGCCATTCACGCTAAATGGTCACCCCCTGATCTTCATGGACATCCCTTCCGCTGAGATGACCAAATATGCTGCCAATGCCATGCTGGCAACACGTATAAGCTTCATGAACGAAGTGGCCAACCTCTGCGAGATCATGGGAGCCAACATCGACATGGTAAGAAAAGGTATTGGTAGTGACACGAGGATCGGAAGTAAATTCATCTATCCGGGTACCGGATATGGTGGTTCTTGTTTTCCAAAAGATGTAAAAGCGCTTATAAAAACAGCCACCGACAACCATTTCGAAATGGAACTGCTACAGGCTGTTGAGGGCGTAAATAACAGGCAGAAAGAAGTCCTGTTCAAAAAGGCCCATGAATATTTCAAGGGAGAGCTGAAAGGCAAAAAAATAGCCATCTGGGGATTGTCCTTTAAGCCGCAAACAGATGATATGCGCGAAGCACCTTCCCGTGTACTGATCGATATGTTTCTTAATGCAGGATGTACAGTCTCAGCATATGACCCCGTAGCTTTAGAGGAAGCCGGAAGATTGCTTGGTAATAGCATCGAGCTGGCTGAAGGGCAGTATGATGTACTGCCGGATGCCGATTGCCTGCTACTGGTTACTGAATGGAAAGAATTCAGGGTCCCGGACCTGAACAGGATGAAAACACTGATGAAAATTCCGGTAATCTTCGACGGTCGTAACATCTATGACCGGGAAGAGATGAATGCTAATGGGTTCGACTATTTTGCCATTGGCAAATAAACCATTGTTATGAAGAAAAAAAAGATATTGGTTACCGGTGGAGCCGGATTCCTGGGATCACACCTTTGTGGTCGCCTGCTGAAAGATGGTCATGAGGTCATTTGTCTCGACAACTACTTTACAGGAAGTAAACAGAATATCCTGCACCTGATCGACAATCCTTTTTTCGAGGTGATAAGGCATGATATCACCATGCCTTTTTTCATCGAAGTGGATGAGATCTACAACCTGGCCTGCCCGGCCTCCCCTATCCACTATCAGCATAACCCCATAAAAACCATCAAAACATCTGTTGCCGGGAGCATTAACATGCTTGGACTGGCAAAACGCATCGGAGCTAAGATATTACAGGCATCCACCAGTGAAGTCTATGGAGATCCTGAAGTACATCCTCAAACGGAGGATTACTGGGGCAATGTGAACCCGATAGGATCCAGAGCATGCTACGATGAGGGAAAGCGCTGCGCGGAGGCTTTATTTGTGAATTATAAGAAACAAAACCAGGTAAGGATCAAAATAGCTCGCATCTTTAACACCTACGGGCCGCGGATGGATCCGCAGGATGGACGCGTGGTAAGCAACTTTATCATGCAATCCCTGAATGGGAATGACATCACCATTTACGGCACGGGAGAGCAAAGCAGAAGCTTCTGTTACGTAGATGATATGATCGAAGGACTCATCCGGCTGATGAATACCGATGACAGCTTCAGCGGTCCGGTAAACCTCGGAAACCCTGTAGAAATGAGTATGCTCGATCTTGCAAGTCTGGTGAACGATCTTACCGGCTCCGACTCCGGCATTATCCACCACGAGCTTCCGGAAGATGACCCCATGCAACGGCAACCCGATATCAGTCTGGCAAAAAAAGAATTACAGTGGAGTCCGCTTACACCGTTAAGGGAAGGCCTTGAAAAGACCATAGAATACTTTCGTCAAATAGAAACAGATGCCTGATATGAGAATACTGGTGACCGGAGCCCTGGGACAGCTTGGAATGTCTATCAAAGCAGAGAGCAGCAAGCATTCTGAATATGAATTTCTCTTTACTGATCTTGAGGAGCTTGATATTAGCAATTACGATGCCGTTGAAAAGCTGGTACTGTCATGGAAACCTGACGTGCTGATCAACTGCGCTTCATATAATGCTGTTGACAAGGCAGAAGATGACCCAATGGCTGCCCTGCTCATTAACGGTAAGGCCGTACAAAGCCTGGCCGGTATAGCACGAAAGCATGATATTGGACTGATCCACGTATCCACCGACTATATTTTCGATGGTAAAAAAGGATCCCCCTATACTGAACTGGATGAGCCCCATCCCCAATCAAAGTATGCACACTCGAAATTTATAGGTGAGCAGGCCGTCCACACAGCAAATCCGAGGGCAGCCATCATCCGCACCTCCTGGTTGTACTCCGAATATGGAAACAACTTTGTGAAGACGATAAGAAAACTTGCCGCTGAAAGGGACGAACTAAGAGTAGTCGACGACCAGAAAGGAACCCCTACTTATGCCGGCGACCTGGCGAAAGCGATACTTATTATGCTTCCGGCATTAAAAGATTTCAAGGAAGTAAGAACCTATAATTTTTCAAATGAGGGACTTACTCATTGGGCTGAGTTTGCTGAAGCAATCATTGATTTATCAAAGCTGAAATGCAAGATCACCGCCGTCACTACAGAAGAATATGGCATGTCGAAGGCCGCCCGTCCGGCATACAGCCTCCTCGACAAAAGCAAGATAATAACAGAATTTAATTTAAAGATCCCAGACTGGAGGGAGTCTTTATCATTATGCATTAAGAACCTGAAAAACAACATATAACCATGAGCGACCTGAATCAAATTGTCATGAAGAATGCCAATACCTGGCTTAAGGGAAACATCGATGAGGCAAGTAAAGATGCCATTCGTAAGATGATGGATAATGATCAACAGGAACTGACCGAAGCTTTTTACAGAGATCTTGAATTTGGTACCGGCGGGCTGCGTGGCATCATGGGCGTGGGCACCAACCGGATGAACAGGTACACAGTGGGCATGGCAACACAGGGCCTGGTCAATTACCTGAAAAAAGTTTATGGAGACGGAAAACAGATCAAAATTGCCATTGCATGTGATTCCAGGAACTATAGTCCTGAATTTGCCAGGATCACGGCTGAAGTATGCTCGGCCAATGGGGTGCAGGTATATCTCTTCGACGGAATGCGCCCTACACCGGAGCTTTCTTTTGCCATTCGTCACTATGGCTGTCAGAGCGGTGTTGTGATCACAGCTTCACACAACCCGAAAGAGTATAATGGCTATAAAGCATATTGGGATGACGGTGCTCAACTGATTCCGCCACATGACAAGAATGTTATTGAAGAAGTAAGAAACATCAAGTCTTTCGATGATGTTAAATTTACAGGAAATGAAGAGCTTATACAGATCATCGGCGAAGAAACCGATATCCTTTATCTTGATCTGCTAAAGAAACTATCGCTGAGCCCAGAGATAATTAAGGAATATCACGACATTCCGATTGTTTATACTCCCTTGCACGGTACCGGCGCCACTATGGTGCCCTGGTGCCTGAAGAACTTTGGTTTTACCAATATCAGCATGGTTGACGAACAGGCAACGCCCGATGGCAATTTCCCCACTGTGAAATCACCTAACCCGGAGGAATCATCTGCCCTGGAAATGGCGATCAAAATGGCTGAAAAACAAGGTGCATCCCTGGTGATGGCCACAGACCCGGATGCTGACAGGGTTGGTATAGCAGTGAAAGATAACCATGGTGAATTTGTTCTCCTGAACGGGAACCAGACAGCTGCCGTCTTGCTGTATTATATCTTCCGCAAATGGAAAGAAAATGGGAAGATCACCGGCAAGGAATATATGGTAAAGACCATTGTGACCTCAGAACTCCTGGTCGACCTGGCGAACAAGTATGATATTGAAACCTATGATGTACTGACAGGCTTTAAATGGATAGCCGACATCATCCGCAAGAATGAAGGCATAAAAACTTTTATCGCCGGCGGCGAGGAAAGTTATGGCTATATGATCGGTGACTTTGTCAGGGATAAGGATGCCGTTAGCTCATGTGCCATGATCGCTGAAACTGCTGCCTGGGCTGCTTCTCAGGGTAAAACTATCTACGATATCCTGATCGACATTTATATGGAGTTTGGCTTCTACCTGGAAGGCCTCATCGCTGTGGTTAAGAAAGGCATGTCGGGTGCTGAAGAGATCGCAGGCATCATGAAACGCTTCAGAGAAAATCCTCCAAGCATGATAAACAACAGCAGAGTGGTCATGATCAAGGATTATGAATTTTCTGTGGCGAAAGATATGATTGCCGGTACAGAAGAACATATCGACCTGCCGAAATCTAATGTATTGCAATTCTTCCTGGAGGATGGCAGCAAGATAAGCATACGCCCGTCAGGGACCGAACCTAAGATCAAATTCTACTTCGGTGTTAAAGGTGAATTGAATGATATCGCAAGCTTTGAGAAGGTACGTGATGAGTTGGAAGATAAAATGAAACAGATCACAGCAGATCTGGACCTCTAATACCTATTGTCTTAGCAGTTTTGATGTCAACACTGAGTTTCCGCTTTCAAGACGCAGGAAATATATGCCTGAAGGAATGTTCCCCAGCTCGTTGAATCGAACAACATTATTTCCCGGGACAATCGTATAGTTTTTGTCTAAAATGATGCGTCCTGTCATATCGACCACTGCCAGCCTGGCCGGGCCTGATTCCGATGCATTAAACTTCATTTCAAAGAAATCCTTGAAAGGATTAGGATAAACAGATACTTCAGAAAAGCGGTCGTCTTCATCGTGTTCATAGACTGAAAGAAGATGGGCAGCCGCGAAATCAGGGATCCCGTATCCGATCTTATTGTCAGGATTATTCGCCCTGCTTGCGCTCTGCTGAACCAGGCTGATCAATTCCATACTATTGATATCCGGACAAGCCTGCCACAGACATGCCATCATCCCGGCAGTGATGGGCGATGAAAGTGAGGTTCCGTTTCCCTGTGTAAATGATCCGCTGGGAGTTGCATAATAAGCACCTTCACCCTGAGCTGCTACATTGGGTTTGATCCTGCCATCAGAGGTAGGGCCATTCCCGCTGGAGATCCAGGGTATGCCGGCGGCATTCACCGCTCCGATGCTAAAAACTTCGTTGCCATCTGCCGGCGCTGTAATGTAATACCAGCTTGATGTCCCCGAATTACCGGCACTGTTTACCACGACCATACCCCGGCTTGCTGCCACATCAGCACCAATGGTAATCGGGGTGGTATTGCCATCCATATCTTCATAGGTATGATTTTGAGTGGGATCATCAGGAAACTCACTGTAGCCCAGGGATGTATTGAGCACATCACAGCCAACGCTATCGGCATATTCAGCACCTGAAACCCAATTATATTCTTCAATGATATATTCAGAAGCACCGTCCTCTGTCCTGAAAAGATAATATGAAGCCCTGGGGGCAGTTCCTACGATCTCACCCGGATAGTTTCCTGCCATTAACGACAGAACTCCTGTTCCATGAAAATGCTTATCGTACTGTATTGCTCCGCCATCAACAAAATCATAATTTCCCAGCACACGACCATCGGCCCAAAGCGAGTCGAACACGGGCAGATTATCAGCATTATCATATCCGGCATCCAGGACACCGATAATGATACCTTCACCTTTGTAGCCGAGTGCATGCAACTGATCACCATTGAGCATACTGATCTGGTTATAGGAAGGGCCATAATCATATGTTGATGTGCTCTTGGCCTGCAGGTATGCAGATGGTGCAACACTATAGTCCTCATTCTCAAAAAATGCTTTTCCGTTTTCCTGGCTGTCTCCAATCTTCTCTGATTTACTGACGCTTGAAACGTATGGCAATAAATTTATCGCAGCAATTACAGATGGGTTATTCGTATAAATAGTAGTACCATTCAGCCATTTTGTTGGGTTAAGTATGGTAGCTCCTGCGTTTCTCACACCCTGAAGATATTGCGGGTTCACCGGAATATCCTTCATATCGATCGCAATATTCTGACGGTTTCTGCGGTCAATTGCACGTTGAGACAGGTATGCTTCAGGGTTGCTAATTGAGTACGGAGAGTTATTCTTATCTGTAAATTGCACATAATACTTATCAGGTGCGATCTGTGCCCCGGCGATCATTGCAGTCAGAAAAAATCCCAGGAAGAGTATGATATTTTTTTTCATTTGATTATATTTGAAAAGATGATGCTTGTTTTTTCAATCCACATTCACGGAGGCTGTAAAATTACGAAAATGCACACATAAATTGAGTGATTCATAAATCACTCATTACTAAACATATATAAACAACATTTGAGCTAACAAACTTGTTCACTGGGTGATGTAGAGTATTTGTGAGGTCAATTACTTGATTTATGTCCAGAGATGATTGTATTTTTACCTCAGCTTTTTGATTAAGTTATAAGATTTGGTTAAGGACTGTGCTTTTCCCGTCTGCTTTTTGCACAGTCCTTTTTTTATTTCCTAAATTTACACTCCATTTTCATTAAATCTGTTAAACTGCTTGAACTAGTTCAGTTGATCAAACTAGTTGAATTGCTTAACTTAGCAAGCAGTAACAAATTCCTGAAGTGAGCTAGAGTTTAAAGTTATCGAGTATCTAATATCTATTATCCGGCAACTAACAACCAATCCAACATTCAACACCCAACACCCAAAATCACATTTATGCGAATTGACATTATCACCATATTCCCCGACATGTTCACAGGCCCCTTCAGCCATTCCATTATTAAAAGGGCTGTTGACAAAGGGATCACCGAGATCCACCTGCACGATTTGCGTGAATACAGCAGCGACAAGCACAAGAATGTCGACGACTATGCTTTTGGTGGCGGAGCCGGTATGGTGATGAACGTAGAACCCATTGCTTCTTGCATTGAAAAGCTAAAAAACGAGAGGGACTATGATGAGATCATCTTTCTTACACCTGATGGCGAGCTGCTTGATCAACCTATGGCGAATCAACTTTCGCTTCAGGGGAACCTTATCATGCTTTGCGGGCACTACAAAGGCGTGGATGAGCGTGCACGCAAGCTTTTCATTACAAAAGAGATTTCTATTGGCGACTATGTGCTGAGTGGAGGTGAACTGGGTGCTGCTGTGCTTGTCGACAGCATCGTCAGACTCATTCCAGGCGTGCTGGGCGATGAAACCTCTGCCCTTTCCGATTCCTTCCAGAACAGCCTCCTCTCCCCTCCTGTTTACACACGCCCGCGCGATTTTCGTGGCTTACAGGTACCTGACATCCTCCTTTCAGGCCACCAGGCCAATATCGACAAATGGCGACTGGAGCAAGCCATTGAACGCACAAAGAAGCGCAGACCGGGCCTCCTCGAAGAGTAAAAACTGCATACGCTTGAATTAATAAACCAACTCTAAGTACTCTAAATACT
>JAOZTN010000067.1:0-1895 GCA_029942245.1 Bacteroidales bacterium
TTCGAAATTATCTTCATCAAGCATGACTGAGGCAGCATCCTGCCAGAGCATCATGGAAGGATAATATGAGGGAACTACTGCATCGAAGTTTGCAGAGCCTTCCGTCAGGCCGATCTTGATCACATAGGGCAATTCCATCATGTCGGAGAACCAGAAATATCCATGCTCGAAAAAGATGTTGGTGTCAACAGCCACAAGGCCCATATCGGAACGTTGCCGGTACAGTATGGCCATCCCGGTGTCGCCGGTATGATATGGATTGTTGATGGGCGTTTCGCCTATGAAGGCTTGCCCGCCAAGCTTGTAATAACTCGGTGTCTGTGCAAGTTTGCATCGTATGTCGTTGCAGTACGGGAAGCTGCTGTTCCAGCTGTTCAGGCAAACTTCATACAGTCCGGGCTCGGCATACACATGTGTTGGATGTTGTTCGGTAGAGAAGCTCCCATCCCCAAACTCCCAGAACCAGTTATCGGGATAGCCGTTGCTCTGGTCATAAAAGCTAAAATGGTTCATCACCATGCTGCTCGAATCGGCCACAATGACAAATTCTGCGATACAGGTCATGGTATCGGGGATATCAATGGTCTCGCAAATGAAATGGAAACAGCTTTCCATCGAATCAGCATTGTAAACATTCAGGCAAACAAGAAATTCGCCCGGATCCGGAAAGATGTGTACCGGGTTCTGTTCAAATGAAGTGGTACCGTCACCAAAATTCCATTCCCAATTGGTAATATTTCCCACTGAATGGTCGAAGAAGGTGACCTCGAGAGGGAACAAAGGATCGATGCTGTAGGAATATATGGCTTCGCAGTCCACCGTGTCAGGGATCTCCACCATCTTACAAATAGTATCGCTGCAATAATTGGGTGGTACATCATGCTCAATGATGAGACATACCTCATACATCCCGGGTTCAGGATATGGGTGTACGGGGTTCTGTTCGCTGGAGGTGTACCCATCGCCGAAATCCCAAAACCAGCTTGTCGGGTCTCCTGTCGAGATGTCCGTGAACTGCACATGTATGGGGGTCGTAGGTACATAGCTGAACTCGAAATCGGCATCGCAATCTGCCGGCGGATTGTTGCCCCTTCCCGGCAGGGAAGCAATTCCGAGTAAAAACATATAGAGTATTAGCCTTATCGTTTTCATTTTAGTATTGGTTCATTAGAAATGAAAATACAGTCCACCCCTGATCCCAAAGGCATGTGGTGAACGTGCTGGGAATGCCGAGGCCGGTGAATAAGCTGATTTTATATATTGCCTGTAAAATGGCTCCAAAGTAAATCGTACTTTATTATTGATCTGGTAGTTGAGGCCAATACCGGCGGTATACTGCCAGCTGGTAGTCAGCCTGTCGGGATATTGCCTGGTCACCTCAATGTCATCGGCATCGTTGCCGCGATAGGGTACACCAGGAATATCCTTGTATATCTGCAGTGAGAATAAAATGCCTGCTTTAAGGTCGATCGAGAAGCGTGGTGTTTGCAGTACCCGGTAACCGACCCGGAGGGGGATCTGCAGGTATGCATACTTATTGGTATTTTCCGTCACCGAGTAATGATCAATGCTGTCGTAGAGGTTTTTCAAATTTGTTTCGAAGATCACCGAATCAGGATTTACCGGGTCGATGGTGAATGAAGTCACTCCAACATAATATCCTACGCTGTCGAAGCTGGTATAGTTGACCTGGTATTTGGCGCTTTCGCTGGTGTAGTTAGCTCCGAGCCCACTCTCAATGAGGAACCTCGATTTTTCATATGCAGCGACCAGCTCAATGGAGTAGTCGTTGCGGTTTTGCCCGTCGGGGAAGATGTTCACCGCCGGACTGAAGGCTGCTCCAAAGAGAACGTCAGCCTTTTTGGCGTAGCTGTCCCTGACATTAAGATCGAAGA
>JAOZTN010000067.1:1995-16326 GCA_029942245.1 Bacteroidales bacterium
TGGGTAATATTGCTTTCGCTGTATCCTTCCGGATCCGGTATCAGGGTAGAATGCATGAAAACGGTAAACGCCCCGATCAGGATGCCTGAGGCCAGGAAAAGGAACAGCCCCCTGTTTCCACCTGAAGGGATATAGGATAACAGCGATTCCCAGATACCCGGTGAAGGCTCTACCTGATGCCCCCCGAGAGATTCCAGGAAGAGCTTATCAAGATTATGTTTTCGTTCTTTTTTCATTTCGAACGGATATTGGGTTTTAAGTTATAGTCTTCATCAAGCTTTTTCTGCAAGCGTCGTCGTGCCTTTGCCAGCTGTGATTTTGAAGTGTTCACGGAAATACCGAGTTCTGCTGCGATCTCTTTATGTGAAAAATCTTCGAATACGAACATATTAAACACAAAGCGATAGCCATCAGGCAGGTCTTGAATAAGGCCCAGGAGCTCAGATCTTGCAGGAGCATTGCTATAAATGCCTTCATCTTCATTACCTACGGTCAGGTCTGCAATTTCTTCAACACCCGACTGGAAATAATGCTTCAGGTTGGCGTGGTAATAGCTCAATGATGTGTTTATCATAATGCGCTTGATCCATCCTTCAAAAGAACCATCTCCCCTGAATTTCGACACGTTGGAGAATACTTTGATGAAACCTTCATGAAGCACATCTTCAGCCTCCTCCTTCCGTTTGCAATATCGCATACAAATACCCAGCATGGTGGATGCATACTTTTTATACAACAAACCGAAAGCATGTCTTTCTCCTGATTTGCAGCCTTCTAATATTTCCTGGTCTGGAACCATCAAAAAACTCAACTGTTTTTAAGACTCATCCCCAAAACAAAGGTTGCCTGTGGTATACGAATAGCTGCATACCTGAGCGGTTTTTTCTCTGTGTGTAAAAAAAAGGCACCCCGAAAAACATTACGGGATGCCTTTTCCTATGGGTTATCAGCCTTTAGTTAATTTTTATAAAGGACTTAATATGTTTTTCATTACCAAACAGAACCATCAGCTTATACATCCCTGAAGCAAGATTAGAGGTGTTCATCTGTACCTTGTTATCTCCTGCATGGTGATGGCCGTTGTATTTATCTACGACCTGGCCGCCCTGGTTCAGGACGAATACCTGGATCTGTCCCCTTTCCAGCAGGTTAAACTCAAAGTTCACATATGTGCTGGCCGGATTGGGATATGGGTCACCAAGTCCCGTAAGCATGGTAACAACATCATCTCCTATCCCGTGGGCAATGTCTTCATCGTAGACGATCAGGTCGATGTTCTCAATAGTGGGGTTGCTTTCAGATAAAGTGATGCTGGTCGGATAGGTGTATTTCCCCGGCACATCTGCCAGTACCCTGTAGGTTCCGTATGCCAATTCCATGAACTGAAAGTTTCCGCCTTTATCGGATTTAATATAAGTCAGGCAATTGTCGGCTTCGTTAAAAAGGATGACCTCGACATCTTCGACAACAATACTTTTCCCTTCAAGGAAAACAATGCCATCGATAACACCACCGCCTGTATTGTAATCATAGTTTTCCACCATGCTGATATCATATTCCCATGCGGTTGCATTCAACTTAATAGTCTGGGCTTTGGTCCAGAGCAATGAGTTGCCAAAATATGTTGGCAGGTATGCACCGGCCTGGGAAGAAAGTGGTGAAGGGAAAGTCTTTACTTTGTAATTTCCTTCAATAAGCTGAGGAAACATATAATAACCGTATTGATCGAATACGGTAGTGTCGATGGGGATGAAGTCATCCTCTATGATCTGGTACAGATAAGCGTTGCCAATATCTACCGGGAAATATCCGGCGAAGGCATGGCCTCCAAAATGATAATAATCTTTCATACCCACCCTGATCTTCTTTACGATGGCACTGGTGAACATATCACTGGCCAGGTGCTCGGTGGAAATAGTAAGGGTAACATCATAAACACCTGGTTCTGCATAGGTGTGTTTTGGATTTTGTTCCATGGAGGAAGAACCATCACCAAAGTTCCAGTACCAGCTTACAATGCCGAATCCTGTGGATACATCATTGAAATTATAAGCCATGTTGTTGGGAAGGACTGTATCGGGGCTTGGAAAAAAATTGGCCTGGAAATCACTCGAGGCATGCGTAAAGATCGGCAGCTCCATATTACAGTGGTATGTATTTTCCCACCTGAAACGGAAATACTCTCTGGTCTCTTGTTTTACTTCATTAACATCAAACGCATATATCAGTAATGAACCTTTTTCTGCTGTAGTGCAGAGGGTATCGTAAAAGAACCCGTTATCATCTGTGTACCTGACATGAGCATTGCTCATTCCCCCGCCGGTAGCAACATCTGTTTGTATGAACACCTCCTGGTCAGCAATGGGCGCCCCGTTCTCTGAATTGACGATCTGGCCTGAGAGGTACAGATAGTTCATTTCAGTCTGGGCGAAAGTAGTGGTGATGGAGATAATAAATAGCATTATTAGAGGCAACAGCACCCTTTTCATCAACAACTTGCGTTGCCATGGGGCTTGCCTGAAATGCAATCTTTTGCGGGGGTCAGAATGTTGCATTGTCTGGTTCATTAAAAATTAAACAATAGCCCGGTCCTTAAACCAACGGAATAAGGATGACGGGTAGTAATATACTTGCGTTGATATTGAGAGTTCAAATAGTATTTAAATGTTGGTTCCACAGCGATGCTCACCTTACGTGAAAGCTGGTAGGTGAAGCCGGCGCTGAAGCCCAGCTGCCAGAGGGCATTTACCCTGCCAGGCATCTGCTGGTCGATTTTCACGATCCTGTCGTTGCCTGCATCCGGTGTTGGAATGTTCTCATTCATCAGTATCGATAAGATAGGTCCGCCCTTGATAAACCATCCGAAGCGGTTCACTTCTTTCTGGAAACCAATGTAAACCGGAATCTGCAGATAAGTATACTTGTTCTCAGTCTGCTCAACCTTATATTCGCTCACCGAGTCGTAAACGTCCACAATATTGGTGTGATAGATGGGAACTAGTGCTCCGCTTTCTGTAGTGTCGAAGGTTACGTTGTACACATCGTCATAAGATCCGAGGAATTTTTCGTAGTCGATGGCATACTTACCATCATCGGATGAGAATGACAGGCCAAGGCCTGATTCAACGAAGAAGTCGTTTTTCACCCATTTTCCAATAACTTCGAAAGTATATGCCTTCTGGTTAGGAATGGAATCATCGGGATAGAAGATCACTTCAGGGGTGAAGTAAACGCCCATTTGCCATGAGGCCCTCCTGTTATACCTGCGTTCACCATCGTTCACGCCGGCAAACCTTGGATTATATTCGTTTGTGCGGATTCTGATATCAGTTGCATTCAGGTTCAATGATGAATAAAGGCCATTGGATCTCCTGGCCCTGAGCCTGGCAATCCTGGCTTTTTCTGAAAAAGCATCACCGAAGGTTGTTTCAACATAATAAGCGTGCAATGTGTTGTGAGGATTCTGTGATTCCGGTGCTTCTTCTATCTCATCGTTGGAATTTTCCTGTGTAGCAGGAAGGAAGCTCGAATACTGCTTCTGTGGTTCAGCGGCCAGGCGGTTTTCAATGACGGCAGGCAGCTCAAGAGCTTCCGGCTGCAGCAGCACCGGCTCCTGGAAAAGGATGGCTGTCTGGCCATCAACTACCATATTGCTATTGGGGGTGCTTGAAGAATTAGTGATGATACTATATCCAAGCAGTCCGGAGATCATGATGAGTGCGGCAAGTACAGCAAGATTTATCGGATTAATGGAACCTCCGCCTTTACCGTGCAGCTCAGCATGGACATTGTCCCATACCGCAACAGGGGGCTCAGTTTCAAAAGCAGCAAACTTGCTCTGAAAAAGCTGATCTAAATATTTACTTTCTTCAGACACCTTTCAGTTTGTTTTTTAGTTTATTCTGAAGAACTCCTCTTGCCCGCGATAATTGCGACTTGGAGGTATTCTCAGAAATCTTCAGCATCTCGCCGATCTCCTTATGCGTATATCCTTCTATCACATTCAGGTTGAAAACCATACGATAACCATCTGGTAGCTCCCGGATCACATCCAGCAACTCCCTGGCAGAAAGCTTATCAATGGCGCTTTCCTCTTCATAACTGATGGGTTCAGTTTGGTCAAGGCTTATCTCTTTCTGGTATTTGGTCTTTTTCTTATAGAAATTAATGGCCGTATTTACCATTGTTCTGCGAATCCAGCCTTCCAGCGATCCTTCGCTTCTATAATCCTTTAAATACCTGAAAACCTTGATGAAACCTTCCTGCAGAACGTCCTCAGCTTCCATCTGGTTCTTAGCGTAACGCAGACAGATACCGAACATTTTGGGCGCAAAATGCTTGTATAACTCCCCCTGTGCTTTGGAGTCGTTATCCAGACATCGTTCTATGAAGTTATCATCAAAATGCATACGACATAATAAGCACGATACTTTCGCATCGGCTAAAATATGTTAAAACCCTGACCGTGACACACTTAGGCGTCAGGCAGATACAATTTATCAAAGTAAAGTTAAGGAAATATTTACTCGATAGGCATTTAAATCCGGATTTTTTGGTTTTAACATTGCGCGCTTATGTCATTGCATTATGATTCTCTACCTATGTAAAAGAACAATAATTGCATTAAATACTTAGACAAAGAAATGGGTGAAATGGTTGCATGTGTAAGGAAAACAAGCTCCTAAGCCATGATTAATGCTTTTTCGTGCGTGGGGTGAACAGTTTTATCTTGCCGAGGTACAGCACGTAATACAGTGCCGGAACAATAACAAGGGTTAGGAAGGTGGCAAATGTTAAACCATAAATGATCGTCCAGGAGATGGGTCCCCAGAAGGCAACATTATCGCCTCCCCAGTACAAATGTCCGTCGAAGGTTTCCAGAAATGAAGCGAAATCGATATTCATCCCGATGGCAAGCGGAAACAATCCCAATATGGTTGTGATGGCCGTAAGCAAAACGGGCCTTAGCCTGGTCTTTCCTGCATCCACTATACATTGCAAAGAGTCTTCCATCGACAGAGGAGCACTGGAACTCAAACCCAGTTCCTTCCTTCTGCGTCGTTTCAGCAGGTCGATATAGTCGATCAGGACAATGGCGTTGTTTACCACCACACCTGCCAGCGCAACGATCCCTATACCTGTCATGATTACAACAAAGTCGGCATTGCTGATCATCAGGCCAAGGAACACACCAATGGTGCTGAAGATAACACTCAGGATGATGATGGCCGGCTTAACAATAGAGTTAAACTGGGTAACCAGGATAATGGTAATCAGGCATATTGCAATCAGCAAAGCACTGAAGAGAAAAGCTGATGACTCCTCCTGCTCTTCCTGTTCACCGGTGAATTTGTAGGTATAGCCCGGAGGCATATTGAAGTATGCCATCATGGATTTGAGTTGATCATTTATCTTGGTGGCATTATTGCCTTCAACTACGTTGGAGTAAATGGTTACAGCTCTTTCAAGATCCTTTCTTTTCACCGAACCGTAGGTTGTTGTATAATGGATGTGGGCTACCGATGAAATAGGCACCTGAGCGATCTTACCTGAAGAAGGACTTCTGAATGTGATCATCTGGTTAAGCAGTGCCGGAATGTTATAACGGTACTCTTCCTTCAGCCGGAGCTGAATGGGATATTCGTCCTCCCCAACCTTAAATGTTGACACCTCTTTACCAAAGAGGGCGGTACGTATGGTAGAGGCTATCTGTGCTGTAGACAAGCCAAATCGCCTGGCTTTATCACGATCAATGTCGATAATGATCTCCGGTTTATCCATCTCAAGGTCGATCTTAAGACCTTCGATTCCGTCAATCTTGGCGCTGTTCAGATAGGCCTGAATGGTATCGGCCAGATAGGTGAGCTGATCGAAGTCCCGTCCGATGATCTCCAGGTTGATGGGTTTTCCTGCCGGAGGACCTTCATTTTGCTTTTCTATGGTCATCTCCACCCCTGGATACCTGCCCAGGAGCTTCTTGCTTAACTCGCTGAGAATATCACCGGTGTTTACACCCTGCCTGAATTCATACTCGATAAAGGAAATAGTGATCAGGCCCCTGAACATTTTCTCCGAAAGGTCGTTAACATCATCTTCCAGCCTGGCCCCGGCACCAACGGTAGTCAATACCGATTTGATCACATCATCATGTGGTTCGAGTATGTCAAAGACATCATCTTCTAATCCTTCCATAAAGGCATTGGTAGCGGTAATGTCAGTTCCGATCGGAAGATCGGCCAGAATGTTGATATATTTTGGATCGCTCGACGGGAAGTTAACCACATTGGGATTGCTCCCGAAATATAAGTTCATGGTCAGGAAGAGCAATATCAGGGTGCCCCCGATGAAATAAAAGGGATTTCTTTTGCGAAGTGCGAAAGTGATAAACTTCAGGTAAGCGTTTTCAAGCTTAACCAGGAATACTTCCTGGAACCATCGTGCAGCCTGGCTTAACACAAAAATATTCAGAACCCCGATGATTGCAAATGCTGCACTCAGGGTACCCAGGCTGTTCATCCCGCCCAGGTAAAAAAGAGCCGACAGCACCACCAGGACGCCGACCATGATCAGCGATTTTTTACGATTGGGCCTGGGATTTTGGTCACCGGCTTTGATGAAAGTTGACGAGATCACGGGTATGATCATCAGTGCTACGAAAAGTGAAGATGAAAGTACAATGATGAGGGTGGTAGGGAGGTATTTCATGAACTCCCCCATGATACTGTCCCAGAATAGCAAGGGAACAAAGGCCGCCAGGGTGGTGGCAGTTGAGGTAATAATGGGTAAAGCTATCTCTCCAACGGCTTGCTTTGCGGCTTCAAATTTAGTGTAGCCACGATCTACAAAGCGATAAATATTTTCAACCACCACAATGGCATTATCCACCAGCATACCCAGTGCAAGAATCAATGAGAATAATACGATCATGTTGATCCGTGACCCCATGAGGCCAAGGATCATAAAGGAAAGGAACATCGACATAGGAATAGCAAAGCCCACAAAAAGGGAGTTTCTGGTTCCCAGGAAAAAGAAGAGTACCAGGATCACGAAGATCACACCCATGATCATGCTGTTTTCCAGGTTGCTGAGCTGATCGCGGACCATCTCCGACTGGTCGTTCGTATATACGATGTTCAGTTTTGGTGGAAGGGCTTTTGTTTCCATGGCCCTGTCGACGATCTCGAACACCATATCGGTGGCATTGAGCAGGTTTTCACCACTTTTCTTGATCACCTGCAAGGAAACCACAGCTTGCTTGCCAAGACGTGTATAGCTTCTGGGTTCCTCAAAGCCATATACTACATCGGCCACATCGCGCATATACACGATGTTATTATTTTCATGCTTAACGATGATATCCTTGATCTGTTCAGGATCGGTGAATTCACCAACGATCCTGACGGACCGGCGACTGCTTCCCAGCTTGATCTCTCCACCGGACATGGATATGTTCTCAAAGGCAACGGCATTTTCGATATCGGTGAAGCTGAGCTCAAATACATTCAGCTTGTGCATATCCACATTGATCTGCACTTCCCTTTCGTTAATACCGGTAATATCTACCTTGGAGATCTCCGGCACGCGCTCGATCTCATCTTCGAGCATTTCTGCATAGCCCTTTAGCTCGTTGATGCTGAAATCCCCGGATAAGTTGATGTTCATGATGGGGAATTCCGAAAAATCAATATCGATCACCGTGGGATCGTCAAGCAGGTTGTCGGGCAGTTCACTCTTGGCTTTATCAACCGCATCTTTTACTTCCTGAAGGGCATTTTCGATGCTTATCGTGGTATTGAATTCCACGAATATGGCGGAAATATCCTGGGTGGAGGTGGAGCGGATCTCCTTTACACCCTTGGCAGATTCTATTTCTTTCTCCAGGGGACGTGTAATCAGGTTCTCTATGTCGAGCGGTGGGTTACCCGGATATATGGTTTGCACATAAATGGTAGGCCATACCAGGTCGGGGAATAATTCCTTGGGGAGGGAACGGTAAGAATAGAAACCAAAGCCCAGCAGGATGAACATCATCAGGAACACAGTATTCTTGTTCCTCAGCGCCCATGTACTGAGTTTAAACTCCCGGATAACTTCTTTTTCCTTGATCTCCATTTACATTACATTTACTTCGGTACCATCGGTAACCAATGAGTATCCTTCGATAATAACTTTATCACCTGCATTGAGACCTTCTAACACCAGGGTCTCATCATTGTATGACCTTCCGGTAGTTATATAAACCTTCTTGGCATGCTGCGCTTCTTCATGCTCCCTGGTAATGTAGACATATTCACCCCGGATATCTTTTTTGATAATGATGGAGGGAATCACCAATGCATCTTCCTTGTTGAAATCGAGGAAGGTCAGCAGTGCCAGGATATTAGGTTTGAATTTCTCTTCGATATTATCGATCCTGAGTTCAACAGGGAAGGTCCTGTTGCCCAGGTTTATAACATTCCCGGTTCTGAGAACAGCTACGTTTAGTTCAATTTCCGGATATGTCGGGAAACGTACTTCTACCATATCTCCTTTTTGGATCACGGGGAGGTATTTTTCTGATACTTCAGCCAGGATCTTCATCTTGTTCAGGTTTACCACCTGCATGAGCTGGATGCCGGGCATGGCCAGCTCTCCTTCTTCAATATCGATAACATCTACAATACCCTCGATGGGCGATTTGATATAGGCCATGTCGAGCTGAGCCTTCAGGGTTTGCAGCTTGTTTTCCATGGCTTCTTTATTATTTTCTGCCTGCAGATACTGTACCTCTGAACCAATGTTCTTTTCCCAGAGTTGTTTCTGCTTCTCGTAAAGGGTTTTTGCCAGTTCGAGCTGTGTCTTAACCTCCTCAATCGTATTTTCAGTGATGCTGGTATTGAGCTTGGCGAGCAGCTGCCCTTTCTTAACATATTCACCTTCTCTCACAAACACCTGTTTGATCTGCCCGTTTATCTCCGGACTGATATAGGCTTTATCAACAGCATCAACATTGCCGCTTACCTGGAAATAATGCGTGAAAGGCTCCTCAATGAGCTCACGTACTGTTACGGGTGTGAGATATCCCTCTGCAGCCTCACCTGATTCAAGCAGCTGTTGTTCCAGCTCCCTGATCTTAATGTTCAACTGGCTAACCTCATCTTTATAGGTTTTGATCTGTTCTTTAACAGATCCATCCTCTTTAGCAGGCCCGCATGATGCTGCGATAAGGATGATAAGGGCTATGGAAAGAATTTTTTTCATTCTATGGGTGTTGCGATATACTTTAATATCCTGTTTTTCCAGGCTTAATTTCCGAGTTCACTATACATTAATTTCTCGAGGGTCAGTTTCTTGATCAGTACCCTCTGCATGGCAAGGATATAGTCCGATGTGTTGGTCAGAAATTGATTATTGGCTTGTAGCAGGTCGAGGCTGGTCGAGATCCCTTCCTTATACTTCTCACTCGTGATCCTGAGTATCTTCTCGGCTGTGTTCATGGCCAGTGATTTATTCATCATAATCAGGTAGGCGTTGTTGAACTCCGCCTGGGCAGTGCGTACCTGTATGGTGAGGCCTGTCCTCATTTGTTCGTTTGCAATATTCAGCTTGTCAATGTTGATCCTGGCCTGCTGTACCCTGGCGTTGCGGATCCCGCTGCTCCAGATAGGGACGCTCATTTCAACCCCCCAGAACGAGGATCCATACCATTTCTGCCCGGTATCGAAAAAGCTAAAGCTTGGTCGCTGAGCCTGGGTTTGAACATTCAGAAAAGCAGAGATGGATGGCAGGTACTCCGATTTCTCAAGTTTAAGCTGTAGCTGAGCGATTTGCTGCTGCGTCATGAGCAGGCGGTAGTCGATGTTATTTTCGTAGTTGAAGGGATCATTGAGCAATGCTGAATAATTGATCTGATCAAGCAGGGTATTCAGCTCATCGATAACCACCACTCTGTCGTCGATCTTCAGCCCGCACAGGAAATTCAGATATGCATAAGCTATCTGTACCTGGGTTTCGGTCAGGATAATATTGGCCTCCAGGTCGGAAACGATCAGTTGAAGCTGGTCTACATCAGTTTCTTCTGCGAAGCCTGCTTCATAAGTGATTCTGGTTTCATACAGCATATCCTCCATGTAGCTCATGGTGCTGTCGAGGATTTTTTTGGTGTCTTCGGCTACCAGCACCCTGTAATAGGCTGCTGATACAGCTTCGTACATATCCAGCTTATTTTTGATGAACTGCTGCTCGCTTTTTTCCAGAAAACGTTTGGAAGCCGCTACCCCTACAATGTATTTTCCATCGAATACCAACTGCGAAGCAGTAGCATCGGCTGACATGTTATACTTGGTTCCAAATTGTACTTCCGAACCCGGATCATCCGGACCAAAAGTTCCCGGGGGGATTATCATGGTGGGCAAGGCAATATAATCTGTGTAGTTGATTCCGGCATTGATCTGGGGGAAGCCGATGGCCATATATTCTTTGACCTGCTGCTCGGCTGCTTCAATATCCTTGTATGAGCTCAGGATATCATAATTGTTCTCATAAGCAAATTCGAGGGCTTCCTGTAAAGTGAAACGATATTCAGTCTGGCTTGATGCGCTTTTGCTCAAAAACCCGATCAGGCAAACCATTGCCATGAACGCGTATAAGGTGTTTTTCATTACGAAATATAGTTTTTATCCTTCGGGATAATTATAATGACGCTTGACCGGGCATTTTATTGTAAATCTTCTTTCTTTAATTCTTTTTTAAAGATCTTTTTCTTCTTCTCCCAGTATTTCAGGCCTTCCTCATTGGCAATACTCCTGATATGGCTCTCGAACATGGCTTCAAATAAGGTATCAAAGTTGAACTCTTCCGGTGGAAACCAATCCGGGTTATGAAGGTCGATAAGCCTGCTGAGATACAGACGGGCAACAAGCTCAATGCTGAGGTCATCACGATATATGCCCTGGGAGATCCCTTTATGCAGGTTGATCTTGATCTTGCCAAAAATAAAATCCAGGCGGGATTTAAAGTGCCTTTTGTAGACATCCGGGTACTTGGTTTTCAGATCGAAAGTAATGCCGGGGCTCACATTCCTGAATTTGGTGGCGATCTCCTTGCTTACGGTAAGCAGAATATCAATGGCATTCACCCCTTCGAAATTATGTACATCAAAGATCACCTTAAAGCTCTCTCTCTCAAATTTCAACACATGCCTGATCAGATCCTTTTCATCCTGAACGTATTTATAGATCAAGTCCGCCGGAATAGCAGTTTTCTTTGAAAGCTCATCTATGGTCATGTCACCAATGCCTTCCGGAAAGGGGAATGCCCTGATCTGGGCTATGATCTCCTTGAATTCTTTATTCATCGTTCTGTTTTTTTGCTTTTGCAATAATATAAAAAATCTGCCTGAAGATTGATCTAAATACCTTATCAAATACAGACAAGACAGTTTTTCATTCGTTGCAGAAACTATTTAACAAATATCATTTTTTTCTTCATGGCTGCCCTGTTGCTCTCCAGTGAGAAGTAATATGTCCCGGGAGAGATATCATGTTCGTGCGGATCGAAGACCCTTGTATGCTTGCCTGCAATTACATAATCGTGATCATGGATGGAGGCTACCACCCTGCCATAAACATCGTAAACTCTGAGGCTGATCATGCCCGGCTGCTTCAATTTGAAGGAGATCACAGTGCTTTCTTTGAAGGGGTTCGGATAGTTTTGTTCCAGGCTAAGCAATGATGGTGCTTCTTCTTCGATACCAAAATCGGAATCAACAATGGCTGTCCAGATGCTGAGGTCGCTGCCTTCCATCCTGGCCCAGATCGGTCTTACCACATTATTGTATGCCGATATGTTTGTATAATCACCAAAAAAAGTTGATGCAAAAGGGAGGAAGGGGGATTCGCTAACCTTGAAGTTTGTGATTGTTTCTCCTCCATCACGCGAAACCGCCATATACACATCGGTATTGTTGTCATCGTAAGCTCTTCTGTCGTACCATACAAACCAGAGGTGGCCAGTTGTCTGATCTACATCCATCCAGGTAAAGAACTGTTGTTTTCCGGGAGGATCGTCATTTACTCTTTTAGCCTCACTCCAGGTGTTTCCGCCATCCGTAGATTTGCATAGCCATACATCGGTGTCGTCGGTTCCATTACGCTGGTCGGTCCAATTCACGTAAATCGTACCATGGTTTTCCCCGCCACTAAGATCGCATTTGGTAACAGGTAAGCCATTACAGCGGCTGATACCGGGAATATCATATGCCCAACCATCCGGGAAGGGCCCAATGTATATATCTTCTTCCAGCCAGGTAGAGCCCTGGTCGAGAGAGCGGTCGAAGACAAGGCCTTCCGGACCTGCCCATGCTACATAGATCTCGCCATCGGGACCTACTGCCGGAACAGCACCCTCTGTAGTATTATCGTCATCGATACAATCGCCTGAAACCTTGTTTATTCGCAGGGCCTCACTCCAGGTATCCCCTCCGTCGTAGGAGCGCGAGAAGTGGATGTCGCTTTTATCATCCGGACTGGAGCTTCCATAGTCGTCGAATTGTGTCCAGGTTACGTAGATATTGTTATTCGTAATATCAACAACAGCCCATTCTTTGTCCTGTGCTTTTGTACCATCCAGGCCCATATATGTGCCATTGTTCCAGGTTCCTCCTATTGTATCTTTCTTCTGACATACAATACGGTCGATCCAGTTTCCCCATGTGGGAGGATTTGAAAGGTGAAAGAAGTACCATGCCCCGGCAGTATCCACAATGATGACAGGGTCACCCCATACACCATAAGAAGAACTTAATGAAGCTGTTGTCCATGTATGGCCTGCGTCAGTAGAATAATAGATATTATCAATATTGGCAGCTCCAACCATATGATCCGTGTTTTTTGGATTTATCATAATAGATGGCTCCTCCGGCTGGGTCCAGCTTCCTTCGTCGTCAATAAGAACATTTGTATACTGAGCCTGCAAGCTCATGGAGAAGAATAATAATAGTAAAAAGATCAGGTGTAATACCTTCATAGCGACCTAAATATATAGTTTAACACGTAAAAATACACAATTTATGCCTTTAGGAGACCTGGCAGGTCCCCGACCTGCCAGGTCTCCAGTGAAAAATTTCTTATTTTTATCGCTTATTCAAGAATTATGAAGAAAATACCCCTCCACTGGCAGATCCTGATTGCACTGATCTTAGCTATTATCTACGGCCTAATCTTTGATGAAAAGGCCGTAAGCTATGTTTCATGGATGGGAGATGTCTTTCTCAGGGCACTGAAGATGCTCATTATTCCTCTGATCATTAGCTCTCTGATATCGGGAATAGCCAATATCGGAAGCGGATCCAACCTGGGAAGGCTTGGTCTGAAAACCATCAGCTATTATGTCCTAACCAGTTTAATGGCCATAATTACCGGTCAGATTCTGGTCAATATCATTCGCCCCGGAGTAGGTGCCGATCTTAATTTCAGTCATAAGGTAGAAGGGCTCGCAGATACCCATCGTACACTTGGTGAAACACTGATCGAGATGATTCCGCAAAATATATTCCAGGCATTCAATAATAATGATATGCTGGCCATTATATTCTTCGCTGTCCTCTTTGGCTTCTTTGTGACCAGGGCCGGTAATGAAAACAGGGAGGTGCTTAAGAAAGCATTCAACGCCATTTTCGAGGTGATGATGAAGATCACCATGTTTGTGATCCGTTTCACCCCACTGGGGATATTTGGTATTGTGGCAAAAGTAGTTTCAGAGCAGGATGATCTCATGGGGCTGGCATCACGAATGAGCCTGTACATGGGAACGGTGATCCTCGCCCTTGCCATACATTTCTTTGTCACCCTTCCTCTGATAGTGAAATTTATAGGAAAGGTAAAACCCTTCAGGCATATGAAAAATATGTCGACACCTTTATTGACTGCCTTTTCAACTTCTTCCTCCGGAGCAACATTGCCATTGACCATCACGGCAGTGGAGAAAAGATCCGGTGTGTCAAATAAGATCTCAAGCTTTACCCTTCCACTCGGGGCCACCATCAATATGGATGGTACTGCGCTTTACGAGTGCGTTGCAGCTATATTTATTGCGCAGGCTTATGGTGTAGAGCTTAGTTTGGTGCAGCAGGGAGTTATCGTACTTACAGCTCTTCTGGCTTCCATAGGCGCGGCTGCCATTCCCATGGCCGGACTGGTCATGATCACAGTCATTTTGACGGCCGTCGGTCTTCCTCTTGAAGGGGTCGGCCTGATCCTGGCTGTCGACCGTATACTGGATATGTTCCGCACCTGTACCAATGTGTGGAGCGACAGCTGTGCGGCAGTTGTGATTGCGAAATCGGAAGGGGAA
>JAOZTN010000068.1:0-16178 GCA_029942245.1 Bacteroidales bacterium
GTCAGCAACTTTCTTCTGAAGTAATGTTGCCTCATTATCATACCAGTACCAGTAGTTGTCAACAATTTCGCCAGCCCTATCCCAGGTTTCAGGTGGTAAGGCATCAGCCATGCTTATAGCACCAATGGTTTCCGACGACATATGTAGCCGCATTGCACCTCCCCACACAGCAAAATTGCGTTCAGGCTTATTTTTGAAAACAAAGGTATGCCCCAGGCGAAGTCCCAATACATTAACCTTTGTAGGCTCTTCAATCAGATCAGGCTTGGTCCATGTCCAGTTAACATCAACAGAAAGCCAAACAGGGCCAATACCAAAAGCACTCAAAACGCCAACTCCTGCTGATCTGATATTCTGGTCTACTACTGATTTAAGTTCAACAGGTGCTGTTAAAAACACCTCGGTATGTGATTGCCCGTAGCCAAACAATCCGTAGACATTTAAAAAAGGAAAAATCCAAATATCAGGCCTTACATTAACCATATAAGAAGTATTTGTATTCTCACCAAAATCAATAAAGTCAATAGGGGTTAATGGGATATCACGGTTATCTGTTTTTAAACCAAGTTGCAAGTTCTCTATTACCAGGCCTTGATGCATCCAAATAAAATTTGCCATAATGCCAACAGGATAAGGAATATCAAAACCCTTTTTATACGCTCCCTGCCCCCAGATTGGGAAGATATAATTATATTCTACATTTTTCAGGCTATCGGTATAAATATTGTATTTGCTTTTCACCCTTTTTGAAGAGTACTGTGCCTGACTTTGCTGGGTAATTAAAACAATAGCCAGGATCACCAGTATTGATGTTGTGCAAATTCTTCTCATAGATATTTTATTAATTAGTTAAGTAATTTCTGTTTGCCGCCTAATCAACTCAAACTTTTTTGCTTGAAAAGCTAAAGTGTACATTCTTTATTTCAAAACTAGTTAATTCGTGTTAATTTTCTACGAATATGTAGTCATTTAATTTAAATATTCCTCGTGGCTTCCGCGAGCGCCATAGCCTTGGCGGAGGCGGATGCTCCCTTTTTTGATTGTCGATTGTCAATTTGTAATGTTTTTCTGCTCCGCTGGTTAAATAAAATTGTCATCCTGACGCCGCTGAGCGTAACGAAGCGGTGGAAGGAACCCTGTCAGTTAAGCTCCAAGTTCCAAAGATCAAGATCCAAAACAAGCTCCAAAACATCAAGTTCCAAGTTCCAAGAAAAGCTCCAAACCATCAAATTCCAATCCCCGTCCCGCGCACCCCTTCCAACATATTTGACTTCACCTTATGTATTTCGTATATTTACCTCTGAATAAAAGCAATATGTCCATATTCGGATATTCGGGAATTCGAAAATGTTACATCAGTGATAGCATTTGTTACATCTCTTATAGTAGTAATCAGAAACGCTATTTAACTTTGAAAAAAACTACTATGAAAACACTTTACATTTTATTTATTGGATTGCTTGTATCAGGTGGTGTAATGGCACAACCTTGTCCAGACAGCCTTTACATTACAACTCAGGCACAAATCGATAGTTTTCAAGTAATTTATCCCAATTGTACTGAGATTGAGGGAGATGTAAGCATTTCTGGTGATGATATCACAAATCTTAATGGATTAAATGCATTAACTGCTATATGGGGAGGACTCGATATTCGTAATAACTACTATTTGAACAGCTTAGATGGATTACAGAATGTAACGTCTATTGGCGGAAGTGTATATATTGTGGGTAATGAAACTTTAACCAACCTTTCTGGACTGGATAATCTGACTTCGTTAGGTGGAAGCCTCCATCTTTGGTATCTTGATGCCCTGACCAGCCTGATGGGATTACATAGCTTGATGTACATAGGAGCTGATTTACTAATTGCTGATGATTATAGCTTGACTAATTTGGAAGGACTCGAGGGAATTACCTCAATCGTGGGTAACCTAAGCGTTATGCATAATGATGAACTAATTAACTTCTCGGGATTGAATAATGTAACTTCCATCGGAGGAGACCTCTATATTAGTTATAATGATGACTTAACCAGCCTGACGGGGCTGGAAGGTTTAACCTCTCACGGGGAAAACCTTGGAATTTCACATAATAATTCCCTGACAAGTTTAGAAGGCTTGGACAATGTGACCTCTGTAGGAGGAAGCCTTTCCATTAGTGGTAATGATGCCTTAATCAGCCTTGCAGGATTGGAGAATGTGTCCTTCATCGGTGCAAACCTTTCAATTGCATATAACTTTATCCTTACAAGCCTTACGGGATTAGAAGGTTTGACTTTCATCGGAGAGAGCCTTGACATCCTTGATAACACCGCCCTATCCAATCTGTCTGCCTTGGAATTCCTGACATCCCTTGGAGAAGATTTACGAATACAAGAGAGTCCCAATCTGGTTAGCTTAACAGGGTTGCAGGGTTTAACTTCCATCGGGGGATATATTTGGATTTTTGATAACTATTCATTAATCAATCTTTCTGGGTTGGAAAATGTGGTTTCCATTGGGGCAGACATTTCGATTGAGGCTAACGAATCATTGAATAGTCTGACTGGATTGAATAATGTTATTTCTATATTTGGGGGTATTGATATTGCAAATAACAATAATCTGAGCAACCTGACGGGACTGGATAACATTGATGCAGGAACAATTTATGGTTTACATATCCAGAATAATCATTCACTATCAACTTGTGAAGTAGAGAGCATTTGTAATTTCCTTGCAAATCCAAATGGTGAAATTCAAATTTTTGATAACGCCATCGGATGCAACAGCCCCGAAGAGGTTCAAGATTCGTGCGAAGCGAATGGAGTTAATATTAATGAGCAACTTATAGCCGAAAAGGTGTTTCTCTACCCCAACCCCTCATCCACTATTATAACCATTGAACTGCCCACCACACCACAAAAGAACACCTCCCTGTGCATTTATAACCTCAACGGTCAACAACTCATCACACACCAGATAACAGAACCACAAACGGTGGTTGATTTATCTGGGTTGCCATCTGGGGTCTATTTTGTGAAGGTAGCGGATGATGGGATGGTGATGATGGGCAAGGTGGTGAAACAATAATGTTCATTGGTCGCTTATCGATTGGCTTCGCCGAGCTGCGCCTGCTGATGTTCGATATTGTGCGACCCCGACGGGGTCGTAAACTTCTTTCCTCTTCAATCTTCTATAAACATAGGACCCCGCCGGGGTCCGCTTCCTCAAGCAAATCCGACATTGCAATTCTTAGCCTTGATGCCGGAGGCATCACATGTTAGTAGCAGGTCGGTATCAATTAACATTCCCGACCCCAAGGGGGGCAAACAAATCCCCTTGCTCGCTTCGCTCGTAGAGTTTTTTTATATACTTCGAATATCGTTCAATCTTCTACATCGCGCAATCCTATTGGGGGAGATTACCTTCGGTGATCTCTGTGGGGGGAGGCACAAAGCAAAAATCCCTTAGGCTCCGCCTTTTCAGGATTTGTTTTTCAATGAGCCGAAAACAAGTTTTCGGCTCCTTCAAAAAACAAATCCCTCACAAATATTTGTGAGGGATTTTTGCTTTGTCGGGATGGGGAGATTCGAACTCCCGGCCTCCACGTCCCGAACGTGGCGCGCTAACCTGGCTGCGCTACATCCCGCTCAAGCTAAAATCCAAATTCCAAAAATCAAAATCCAAAATAATGTGAAATGTGGAATGGAATTGCAAAAATAATCTATTTCATATTAATGATGAATTTACCTGAAGAAATTACTTCACCATCAGAAGCCAAAACTGCAATATGCAATCCGTAATCTTAGATATATATGTTTCTATGACTTTTCGAGGACCTGTATCTATATTATCCCCATAAATCTTAGTTTATCTTAATAAAAGGTGATTTTTATTTCATATTATACATGAACATTTCAATGTAACCTTGACATTTTCATGGCAAATTCTTACTTTTGTCTTTATGAAAACTCGTTTTATTGAGAAAAAACTGCTGACTACGATTAATAATTTCCCTGCAACAGGGATCATCGGTCCACGTCAGGTGGGGAAAACCACCCTTGCAAAGCAGCTGATAAAAAAGATAGAGAAGGAAGCACTTTATATCGACATTGAAAACCCAAGAGACAGAGTAAAACTGAGCGATCCGGTATTGTTTTTCGAGAACAATATCGACAAATGCATCATTATCGATGAGATTCAGCTCATGCCTGAACTATTTTCAATCTTACGCCCAATGATTGATATGAAAAGAGAGCCTGGGAGGTTTATTATACTGGGCTCAGCCTCTCCTATATTATTGAGGCAATCTTCACAATCCCTGGCAGGAAGGATTGCCTATATTGAGCTTTCCGGGTTCAATATGTTGGAGTTGGATCCTGGATCGCAAAATGAACGTTGGCTTAAAGGTGGATTTCCAGATGCTTTTCTTTCAAAGGATACCGAAATATGGCAACAATGGCTGGATAATTTTATAAGAACCTATATTAATACGGATTTACCAATACTTGGACTGGACATCAACAGAAATACAATCAGGAACTTGTGGACAATGTTATCTCATGTCAATGCCCAGGTAGTTAATTATTCAAATATTGCCAGATCCCTTAGCGTTAGTTCTACTACTCTGAAGAAATATATAGATTTCTTGGAGAATGCATTTTTGATCAGGCAACTACAGCCATTTTACCTGAATATAAAAAAGCGAATAGTAAAGGCGCCTAAAGTGTATTTACGCGATACAGGTATTCTTCACAACCTATTGAACATATATTCCCCTAATGAGCTGGAAGGAAATCCTTTAAAAGGAAACTCCTGGGAGGGATTTGTAATAGAACAGGTTTTACAAATTTTAGGGTCATCATATGAGTCATATTTCTATCGAACTCATCAAGGGGCTGAATGTGACCTGGTATTGACCAAATCTTCCAAACCTATATACGCAATAGAGATTAAGTTATCTGCCGCACCAACCTTAACCAGGGGAAACAAAATCGCTTTTGAAGACATAGGGGCAGCAAAGAATTTTATTATTGTTCCGGAAAGTGAAGAGTATCAATTAAGCGAAAATATTTCCGTATGTGGCTTAAGATGTTTCCTTGAACAAATTAAGTAATTGAATTACACAAATCTTTCAGAAAGTTTTAAGAAATATCTGTAAGAAGTTTAATTACAAGAGATAGCGAGTTGATATCGGGACGCGCTACATTCCGATATAAACCGCCGTAAAAATAATTCTTTTTCCGCAACAGACAAAAAGGAATAAGTGAAAAAAGTTGCCCTTAAATGAAGAGCAACTTTTCTATAATTGGTGATGTGCTTCTGTTAATTAATTTTTATAATTTTTCCCTGCCAGATGATATTATGATCTGTCTGTATCCGGATGATATAGATTCCTTCGGGGTAGTCACTTATATTTATTTGAAGGCTCGGATGGTTTTGTAAAGAAATGTTGTGATCAGCGTACATCGTATGACCCAGAATATTAATAATACTCAAACTGCATTTTACTGTTTCTGAAGCACCAAAATCTACATTTAAATAATTGTTTGCAGGATTTGGAAATATGCTGACAAAATCATGCTCTCTATCCTCAATTCCCGTGCAATTATCAATGATCACTTCAAACACTTCAGAAAGGCTTGTACAATCATATTGGTTGGTTTCAGATACCGTAAGAATCCCTGCTCCCGGGCTGCCCCAGTGAACTGTTAGCTGGTGAGTACCGGCGCCTCCGATAATAGTTCCTCCTGTAACATTCCACTCATAAATATTTCCGGTGGTTTCCGGTGTTGAATACGCTGCAATTTCATCATCACAAACCAACGACAATCCTGAAATAGCAGGAGTAGGTGCAAGATCAACCAGTATTTCAAGAGGATCTGATACAGTTCCGTCGCCACAAATATTCTGTCCAAAAACACTTAAATTCACAGATCCACTGAAGGCATCATCCCACAAAATACTGATTTCTGTTCCACTACCCATGATGATCCCTGCATTTACCGGTTCAAGGATCCATATCAGTGTGTCAGCATTGGCTGCGCCACTTGAATTATACATTGTTTCATCATTATTGCAAACAGACGCCGGGCCAACAGGTATTCCTGCTTGCCCAGGCAGTTCTACACTATATATCCAGCGGCTTCCAATCATATTGCTCAAACAATAATCAGTATAGCCTTTTGCTGTATAAAGCCCTTCATCCAGTTGATATCCGAAGCTAATTAGAGAACCGGTACCCGGTACAATATTTGCCGTTGAAACACCATCAAGATATAATTCATAATCAACACCCGTTTCAGACCCATCGAGGGTGAGTTCTATTCCCGGGCTGCCTATACAATAACCTCCACCATCTGATAGCTGATATATGGATGGATTATGATGGACTTCTCCGGAAAATACAGCTGACCAGTCGCCAGAACCACAATTATTTTCTGCTCTGACTTTTATGGAATAGGAGCCTGTCCAGTCACTTGCTGAATTAAATGTCCCAATGGTATCATTTCCTGTGATGTCTCCGGCTTCTACAGGCTCAACATGCCATTCATAAGTAGAAGCATATTGTACAGTATTGGTAGTATATTCATAGTCAAGGCCACCACACACATCTGAAGGCCCAGCTGGTATATTCGCCTGGGCAGGCGTTACAGATACAGTCATAAAATCTTCCTGAAGATAGGTATCATAGGCAGTACCATTAAATACAGTTAATTGAACATTAAAGCTACCAGTTGTATTATATGTGACGCTGGGATTTTGATTTGTTGAAGTAGCAGGGCTTCCTCCATCAAATAACCAATCCCATGAGACAATATTACCTGTTGAGCCATCTGTAAACTGAACCGTTTGCCCAACACAAATGTCGTTTTCACTCACTGTAAAATTAGCTGTTAGAGCATCTCCATAGTAAAATGCCCCCATATCAGCAACAGTGCCATCAGGATCGAGTGGTGAAGAAGGATCTCCTGCATCAATACAGGGTGAAGCGGCAGTCAGATGATAATTATCGTTTGAAGGATCTTCAAATAAAGGGTCGCTTTCAATACAGCCTGTGCCGAACCAGCTTTGACTTATGCCATTTTCTACATCTGAATATGTGACAATTGGGGGATATATCGAGGATGTAGCAAATATTTCCAGATTATATGAACAAACATCATCCCAAAGGATACAATTGGTAATTATAGGTTGTCCTTGTAAATCGATGCAATAAAATGCACCACCGTATGTTGAAGTATTTTCTGAAAAAGTGCAATTAGTAAACTCCGGTGTTGAATAATTGAACACATAAACAGCACCACCAAACGGAGAATCGTTTTCATAAAATAAAGAGTGGTCGATTACCGGATCGGAATATGAAATTTGCATTGCACCGCCATGGCTTGAATTATTGCCTGAGAATACACATTCAGAAAATGAAACATCGCTATTATTGTGACACCACACTCCGCCACCTTCATTCGCATAATTGTTAGTAAAGGTCAGGTTTGAACAAATTGGATTGGAATTATCCATAGCAACTAAACCTCCACCATAGCTGTCGCCGGGATGTCCATTATTGTTTGAAATCTCTAAATACGATAATGTGGGACTTGAGCCTGAGTAACAATAAATACCGGCACCGTAATATGCGTACCCATTTGTAATAGTGAACCCTGATAAAACCGCTGCTGGTGTTTCACCACTGCTGAATTTAACACAACTACCTGAACCACTGCCATTAATAATCGTAGAAGAGATGTAGTTTTCGTCAGCAGTTGTCAGGAAGAGTGACCCAACTGTTATTGATTTTCCGTTAAAATTGATATGCTCATTGTAGGTATTGGGCTGCACCAGTATTGTATCACCGGTCGAACTTGCATTAATGGCTGCTTGAATGTTTGCATGATCAGCAGGTACGTTAATGATATTTGCACATAAGAATGAAGCATTAAAACTCAAAGTTAGGATGATCAATGCAGGATATATTTTTAATAAGCGCATAATAGATATGTGTATTAGTTTATAATTATTTTTTGTGAGCAAATATTTTTAAAATCACCGTCCCATGCCTTTAAAACATATAATCCTTTTGGCCAGCTGCCAGTGTCATACATATGTTCTGCCGGCTCAATATTGTATTTGGCAAGCCTCGATTTTCCTTGTATATCGATGATTTCAAAATTCATTTTACTGCTAAAAGAAGTAAGATTCACTCGCATAAAACCATTTGTTGGATTAGGATAAATTAAATCGTCTCTTCTTTCTATTTCCAATAATCCCGTTGAAGGACTTTTAGTATTTTTCATTATCATACCACCTGTTCCGGCGATATACGAAACAGTGTCATATTTATAAACTGAATAAGGGGTGCCTGTCAATCCTGAGAAGTCCAATTCCCAGCTTTGGCCACTATCGGAAGAATAGAATATTCCACTGGATGATCCGTATTTTCCGGCTGTCCAGCCTGTTTCACCATCAAAGTGCAAACATTCCAGAACAAAACTATGATCTCCTGTGAGAACATCATCCCAGTTTTGGCCCCCATCGATTGTTCGTTTTATTACAGCTTTACTTCCATCTGTTCCAGCCACAATACCGGTGTTTTCATCAAAGAAATACATACCCCCAATGATAAAGCTGCTTCCAAAATCCTTAATCAAGGACCAGGATGAACCATCTGTTGTTTTGTATATTTTATTTGTTGAAGCATGATCAGAGCCACAGGCAGCGAACCCCAGATTTTCATTTACAAAATGCATTCGACGAAATGTCTGGGAGGTGCCTGTAGACAGCGAGGTCCATGTGTCGCCGGCATTAACGGTTTTATATATTCTACCGTTCCAGCCACAAGTATAACCTGTACTTACATTTGGAAATTCAACACAGTAAAACCCCCATGTATTGGAAATATTCTTTACCGTCCAGGTGCTGCCACCATCAAAGGATCTCAATATCAATCCATAATATAATGAGGCATTGCAGCCTACAGCAAATATTGTATCAGTGTTCACTGCATTTACGCCAAAAATGCATGAAGGCATTGATACAGGATTTTGTGTAAGCCAGGTCTGGCCACCATCTACAGTCTTAGCTATTACACAACTTGATGTAAACTGCCAGGGACCTCCCCCGGCATAGCCCACGTTCTCATTTGCAAAACCAATTCCCCAAAAATCCTGGGCAGTACCGGAAATTTGTGAAGCCCATTGTGAATTAACTGTAAGGGCAATCAAAATACACATTGAAAATGAAAGAATATATTTTTTCATAGCTCTGACAAATTTGGAGATACGTTGATATTAATTGCAAAAGAAATAAATCAAATGGAGATGGAATCTTAACACTTTCTAAAGAATACTTAAAATAACTTAAAACAGGCAGTTGCCTAATTTTCAAGACATTTATTCTCTATTTTTGCTATATGTTGCGAAAAAAGACAGGCATATTTATTTTTATTCTGGCCATTTCGTTTGTCGGACTTCTATGGCTTCAATATTACTGGATCAGCCTTTCTTTTCAAATGAAAAGTGAGGAATTTGATACCAGAGTGAATACAATTTTATCCGGGGTTGCTGAAGGTGCTGAAGAAAGTTTTTACTGTATTGACTTCTTTTCAGAGTTTAACGTTTCTTCCGGTGAAGGGATATATCTTATTAAACACAAATGGGACGAAAAAGGGTATTTGCCAGGAAATAAGAATACTGTTGCCGACACGATAAAAACATATTTCTTAAACCAATTTCAGAATGATACATTACTGAGTTACAGTGATATAAAATTCTCTTTCCCAGCAAATATCAGGATGGAGTTGAATGTAGAATATTTAATGCAGGGGGATACAGATTTCAATAAGGATGAACCGACGATAAATTCATATCGTGAATCATTATTAAATAATGATTTGTTTATTACAACACTGGATACTTTGCTGGAAAGCCAATTAAGAAAGAATGGAATTATATCAGAATATCATTATGCTGTTCAATCCTCTTATCCGGATTCCGTTTTTTATGCAAACCCTGAAGATCTTGATCCGAAAATATTTAATAGTGGCTTAAGTACGGTACTCTTTAATGATAATTACTTCTTCAAGCCTGTAAAGTTGTTGCTTTTCTTTCCCGATAAAAAGATTAGCTTAATTAACGAATTATGGCTGGTAATAGCGGGGTCAATATTGCTTATTGTGATCCTGATAATTTTGATAATATATTTCATTCGCACTCTCTTGCACCAACAGAAACTATCTGGAATGAAATCTGATTTTATCAGTAATATGACCCATGAGTTTAAAACGCCTGTAGCTAATATAAATTTGGCCCTTGACACTCTTGAAGGCCAGAATATGTTATCCGGAGAATCATCTTATAAAGTTGCAGAAATCATCAGAGAAGAAAATCAGAGGATGCAACACAATGTTGACCTTATACTGGAGACCTCTTTGTTTGATAAAGGATCAATCTCCCTGAAAAAATCCGAACTGGATCTTCATGACCTTCTTTCAGGAATTATAGATTCGATGGCCTATGAAATGAAGGATAAGAAAGGAACTCTGTTAAAAGTGTTTGAAGCAAAATATTACATCATTAATGCCGATGAAGTACACCTTTCCAATACTATATTTAACCTGATTGATAATGCAATAAAATACGCTGATAAAAATACTGATGTTGAAATATCTACCCGAAATATTGCAAACTATTGTATTCTCTCAATAAAAGACTACGGTAGAGGTATACCGGCTGCATCTTTAGATAAAATATTTGATAAGTTTTACAGGGTGTCACAGGGTGATAAACACGACGTAAAAGGTTTTGGCCTGGGCTTGTTTTATGTGAAACAAATTATCGACAAGCACGGTGGAAAAATAAAAGTAAAAAGTGAGTTCAATAAGGGCAGCACATTTGAAATTTGGCTACCACTAAAATGACCGGGAAAAATCCAAAAATATTAATTGTTGAAGATGACAAGAACATGGGTTATCTTTTGAAGGAGAATATGAAAGTCTCTGGATTTGACCCTGTACTGTGTATTAACGGACAACAGGGAATTGATGCTTTTAATTCAGAAACATTTGATTTGTGCCTGCTCGACATCATGATGCCTGAAAAGGATGGTTTAACCTTAGCAGTTGAAATAAGGAAAACAGATAAAAATATTCCCATTATTTTTCTCACGGCTAAATCGCTGGATGACGATAAGATTTCGGGATTTAAGGCTGGTTGTGACGACTATGTGACAAAACCTTTCAATATAGAAGAATTAATGCTCAGGTTAAGGGCAGTATTAAAGCGAAATCCCCGCATGACGGCTCAAGCTGATAAAGACTGCTATGTATTCGGAGCATACACTCTAAATTATAAGGAACGGAAACTTATTAAAGATAATAAGCAGGACAAGCTGAGCACAAAAGAAGCTGAGCTTTTAAAAGTGCTGGTAGAATATAAAAACGAAGTCGTTTCCAGGAGTACTATTTTAAAGGAAGTATGGGGTGTGGATGATTATTTTGTTTCAAAGAGTCTTGACGTTTACCTTAATAAAGTAAGAAAACATATTCAGGATGATCCGAATCTTGAGATCATAAACATCCATGGTTATGGATATAAGCTAATTGCCAGAGGATAACAATGTAAGTTAACAGAGGCGTCAACGATCCTACCCGATGGCAGTCGGTGCAATAAGCTAAGTCATGCTTTTAATGATAATCTAATCTACTCTTGTTTTCGTTTTTTTTCTTACTTGGGAAAAATATTTTTTTAAACCTTTGAGGAAGTTCATCTTTAATATGGTTTTTTTTATGTGTAAACGGATGCGTAAATTTTAATGAATAGGCATGTAAATACAATCCTTTTCCGCTTAAAATTAAATTCTCAATTCCATACTCTTTATCTCCTAATATCGGATTCCCGATACTCGACAGATGTATGCGTAACTGATGTCTTCTCCCTGTTTGAGGTTTTAATTTCACTAAGTTGAGTATGCCGAATTTTTTTGAGGGAACGGATTCTTTTATTGTATAATTTGATTGTGATTCCTTGCCGTCAATTTTTGAAATGATTTTTCCTCGAAGGCCCATTTCACCAATAGTAATGGCATAGTATGTTTTTTTGATCTCGTTGTCTTCAAACATTTTATTTAAAGCACGAATGCTACTTCTCGTTTTTCCGACCAGTAAAATACCTGTGGTTGGATAATCTAATCGGTGAACAGGTTGCGGTGTTGTAGCATCAGGAAGATTACTTTGCTTGATGTTTTGAGTTAAGGCATTGGCAATAGTTTTAAATCTATTTCCGCTCACGAGAATACCAGCAGGTTTACGAATCACTGCTAAGTGATTGTCTTCAAATAATACTTCAAGTGGAAAGACCAGTTTTTTCTTATAACTGACTTCTTCCGGAATGGATAACCTGATAGTTTCACCACCATTTATAAATGTAGCCGAAGTAGCAACAACATCATTAACCGTAATATACTGCTTCTTTAATACTTTCTTTAAGGCTGATTTGGTTAAAGCGACATTAAAAATACCTACACCATATTCTTGAAGTCGAACAGGAGTGGGTAGTTTTGGAACAATATGGGTTTCGGTTGGGTGGATAATGTAAATAAGCGTTGTTGGTATGCGTTTAATTTCTATTTATTTTTTTTATCTAATTCAAGATAAAGCCGTTCAACTTTATCTCTTGCCCATGGTGTTTTTCTTAAAAACTTAAGGCTAGACTTAATTGAAGGGTCCTTTTTAAAGCAATTGATATTAATTTTCATTGCTAATCGATCCCAGCCATAATAGTCTACTAATTGCTCTAATATATCTATCAATCTTACTCCGTGCAAAGGGTTGTTGGGTTGCTCTTTATTAGAAATGCCTTTATCCTCCATTAATATGATGATTTATTGAGCATTAAAGATACAATTCATTATTTAAATCAACTCATAAGTGTAGTAATTGGCGGAAAGGATTGTCTACCTTTGTGAAATAGGAAAACTAATTGATGATTATGAAAATAGAGCTTAACAAGCCAGAACCTATTTCATCTGAAGTAATAACAGAGTCGTTTAAACGTGGGACGGCAGTTCAGTCTGCTATTGAAGCCTTAGAGGCTGGTAAATTCATTTTAGTAACAGAATTTTATAGCAATGGATTGTCACTTCTTCAGGAATTACATTCGCATCTCGATAAAAAATTCCCGAATAAGTCTTTTCAGGAGCAACGCGAGTATCGGTCAGAATATCGTAAGCTGTCAAATCTTATTTTATTAGAAATTGTCGATCATAAATTAGTAGTAAAGAAGTCTCCCTCGATTGGCTGGTTAGAAAAACTTTATCCGGAAACCAGCGATTTCTTGTTGTCATTTCCTCAGGTACAAGGACTAAATAGTGCCTGGCAGTGGTACATAAATGGGATTTCTATTCCTGGGCTGCGAAATAAGATACATCCATATTATGGCACTTATTTTCCTACACGTTTTGATCATTTGAAGCTTTTTGACAATTGGTTGAAACATTATGAAGGACCTAAGAAGTCAGCAATAGACGTTGGGATTGGGAGCGGAGTACTTTCTTTACAAATGGTACAACATGGCTTTCAAAAGGTTTTTGGGACAGATACAAATCCCAATGCGATTGTTGGATTAGCAGAGTTTATGGGAGATACAAAGTTATCTCGAAAGATAGAATTAGATTTTGGGCATCTTTTTGGCAAGTGGATAAAACAGACAGAACTGATTGTTTTTAATCCCCCCTGGTTGCCGAAATCTCATGATCCGGATAGAATTGATGAAGCTATTTACTACAATAAAGACCTATTTCCTGATTTTTTTGCAGAAGCAAAACAAAGGCTTTTACCTGAAGGAAAGCTGGTGCTCTTATTCTCAAATCTGGCTCAAATAACAAATTTGACAAAAGAACATCCGATAGAGAAGGAATTAGCCGAAGGTGGAAGATTTCTATTAGAAAGATGTTTAAAAAAAACCGCGAAAGCTGCCTCTGAAAAAACAAAGCGAGACCAGCATTGGCATGCTTCCGAGGAAGTGGAGCTTTGGGTGCTAAAGAATAAGTAAGCTTTCGAGAGGTCCTGGTCTCATTATAGCTAAGGTTAATTACTTCTACCGGTCATTCTGAGGAGCGTAGCGACGAAGGACCTCCCTGCAAATCGCACTATAAGAATATACTGCACCTCTATCTATTAATATCCAAAATGAGAAAATGTCACACATTTTATATCGAAAAAAATAGTCTAAAGTCTAAAATGTAAATACTGAGTTGTAAATTCTTTGGCTATTTGCTGCACAAAAACTACACGGGAACCCAATGTTAACCCAATCCCTTCTTTACCTGACCTTTATAACTTTTTTTGTTATCACCTCCTGCCCAATTCTCACCTGACCAAAATAAATTCCAGCAGGCATTCCTGAGGCATCCCACACATATTGCAAATGCCGACACAACCGACCCCTCTTAGCTTGCTGAAACTGAGCCAACGAAGAGTGGTCAATTTAGCCGTTCGATGCAGCAAACACCCGAACAAAGTCCAAAGTGTTTGATTACAATCGTTATTGAATAATCAGTTTTTTTACCTCAGGGCCTTCGCTGGTATAGATCCGGATAAAATAAAGCCCTTTCGGCAAGTGACTTACATCAAATGAATAGTTACCGTTCGTTACTTTCTGATGCAATGATACCTTTCCCTGGATATTAATGATTTCTAAAATTGTTATTTCAACACCTTGTAGTATATCAATTGAAAAATGATTACTTGCAGGATTTGGATAAACCCTGATGAGTGGATTTGATATTGGAGGAAAATTTTCTTCTACTGAAACGCAAATAGATTCTTCCATAGCACCAATGTCATAATAATCATCTTGTGGCCTTACTTCTCCGTCAAAGTCATGAGGCGGGGCTAAAAATGTATCCGTTCCGATAACTAGTTCTGGAATTCCTGTATTGATACACGGGCTGAATGACCAGCAATCAAGATGACATAATGTATCGGTAAACATGGGATCAGCTAAAAAATTATACTCACCGAACCATTGCCCTGAAATAAGGTTATAATCAATATCTGAACTATAAACAAATAAAGTATCACTGACGCAATAATTATGAATATCCTTTCCCGACGATGCGGAATTTTCCCAGAAAATACAGTTCATTATTACAGGTGAGGAGCCTGTAAAGTCTGAGAAGTAACTTATAGCACCTCCTCCATAACCAGCCGAATTGTTTATAAATGTATTATTAAAAAATTGAGGCCGATAATTTCCTTCCTCTTGGTAAGTGCATAATGCTCCACCAGTGTTATATCCATCATTGCCAGTAAAAATATTATTGGTAAGCCTAAGGTTATAACAATTTTTTTCATAAAACCCACCCCCATTATTGGCACTGTTATTAATAAATTGATTTCTGTCGATCTCTACAGGATAATCATATGCATCGTCGATGTTAAATCCTCCACCATAACCAATACTTGTTTGGACTCCAACATTTTCTGAAAATACATTTTGAGATATTATAACCTTACCCTGCGGATGCTCGCAAAATACCCCGGCGCCTCCGGTAATGGTATCATTTTGGGTAACAATATTTCCGGTCATCAGAAGAGAATGCAAATTGTAGGAATAAAAGCCTCCTCCATAGGTACTACTACCGTCAAGTGAATTATTACAGATGTTATTGTTCTGCAGGATGAGATTATTATTATTGCAATAAACACCTCCACCTAATGCAATATCATTTGATGATGCCGTATTATTAATGATCATATTATGAATTATTTTGGCACCACTTGAATTACACATTATCCCTCCACCTTTTCGGTAAGTGCCTGATATAGTGCCTGACCCTCCGATTATTGTAAAACCGCATAACACTGACGTAGTATCCTCACCCGAATCAAATGTCACTACCGATGCAAAATCCGGGTTTTCCGGCTTGCTGCCATCAATAATCGTTTTACTGATGATGCTCGTATCCCCTACAACAATGTAATTACTGGCTACGGTAATTGCTTTTCCGCTAAAGTTGATATTTTCAACATATAATCCGGGAGCTACCAGCACCGTATCACCTGAAGACGCTGCAGAAATACCTTCCTGGATAGATTCAAAATCCCCAGGTACATTTATTACCTGTCCTATTGTTATAGAACTTATGGTAATTGTAATTAAAATAAAGTAAATTTTTGTTTTCATAGTTACCTCCTGTA